>DASUBD010000090.1:0-5704 GCA_035763445.1 Candidatus Angelobacter sp. | reverse complement strand
CTGCGGCGGCTTCAGCCCAGGCGCACGGAACTCAAAAACCGGCTTCGGACAATTAGCCAGAGATTTTGGCTGCGCTCGGCCCATTTTTAGCGGAGAGGGCTTAATCATGAGAAGCTCCTCTCCCGGCCCGGGCTTTTTGTTTCTCCACCTTGCATGTCACGGCAAATTGGAGAGGAACCAATTCAGTTTCTTTGGATTGGCCCTCTAAGATTCGTTTCAACTTTTGCCTCTCCCAATGCGTGTAGGACAATAGAGTCATGGCGACACCTGCATTACGGCAGCGGATGAATGTCACGCTCAACCGCTTGCTTTCATCGCTCAAGCCTCTGGATTGGGACCGGCAGGCCATTCTTTCCCGGTCTTATTTCGTTCTTGCCCTCGGTTTTGGAACGCTCATTGCTCTCATTGCCATCCTGAGCATTGGAGCAATACGGCGGGCCCAGGCCATTTACAGTGAGATGGAATCCACTCAGGACGCGTACCTGCAAGCCGAAAGCTTCCGTCGTGATATCGCCACGGATATGTATCTGGCGGACATTCTTGTGCGCGACTACCTGCTTGATCCTTCGCCGCAGAATGCTCCTTTGCACCGGCAACAGCTTCTGGAAATCCGCTCCTCGCTGCAAAAGCGTCTTGACCAGCTTGCTGCATCAACCACGACAGACAGTGACAGTCCCCGGCTGGAGCGCCTGCAAAACGTGGTCCAGAGTTACTGGGACTCCCTCGACCCCATCTTTGATTGGACCGCGCAGGAAAAGGCTGACAAAAGCTGGTACTTCCTGCGCCACAACGTGCTGCCGCGCCGCCAGGCAGTAGTGGATCTGGCGCGTGAGATGGCCAAGCTGAACCATGACAACCTTGAGCATGAACGGCAACGGACACAGGAGAGCCGCAGGGTGCTCGAAAATTTTCTTTATCGCATGATGGGCTTTGCTCTCGCATTCGGCACCCTGGTTGCACTGATCACAACCTATCGCGTTGCCTCGCTTGAAAAAAAGCAGCAACAGCAGCGCCGCCAGATTGAAGAAACGCAAAGCAACTTGCGCAAACTTTCCCGCCGTCTCGTACAGGCTCAGGAAGTGGAGCGCAAAGCCTTGTCGCGCGAGCTTCATGATGAAGTGGGACAAACCATGACCGCTCTGGGCATCGAGATCAGCAACCTGGAAAAGTTGCGCAACTCTGATCCTGAAGCTTTTCATGCGCGCGTCGAAGACGCGAAGCAACTCAACACCAAGGCCATGCACATCATCCGTGATCTCGCCATGGGCCTGCGTCCCTCCATGCTGGATGACCTTGGCCTTGAACCGGCGCTGCGCTGGCAGGGTCGTGAGTTCTCGCGGCGCACCGGCGTTCCTGCGAGCGTGCAGGTCACGGGAGCGGTGGATGAATTAAGCGACGCGCAACGGACTTCCATTTACCGCATCGTTCAGGAGGCCTTCACCAACTGCGCTCGCCACGCAAATGCGAAAAACGTTCTCGTCTCTGTCTCTGCGGAAGAAAACCGGATTGCCTTGGTGGTGCAGGACGACGGAGTGGGGTTCGATGCATCCGCGCGGCGCAGCGGTCTTGGGCTGCTTGGCATTCAGGAGCGCGTGCAGGAACTGGACGGCTCGCTGCGAATTTCCTCGCAAAAGAACAAGGGCACAACCTTGCGGGTGGAGATCCCAATCGGAGTCAGGGCATGAACAAAGTCCGCATCCTGATTGCCGACGATCATGGCATTGTTCGCAAGGGACTGCGCCTGCAACTGGAGCAGAGTCCCGGATTTGAAGTCGTGGGTGAAGCCGCAGACGGCCGCGAAGCTGTGCGCCTGGCAGATGAACTCAGCCCGAATGTAGTGGTCATGGATATCGCCATGCCCAACCTCAACGGGATCGAAGCGACCTCGCAGATCATCAAGCGCAATTCCCAGATTGCAGTCATCATCCTGAGCATGCATTCGGACGAAAGCTATCTCATGCGGACCCTTGCTGCCGGAGCCAAAGGCTATCTCCTGAAAGGCAGCGCCGATGTTGATCTGTACCGGGCCGTTGAAGCCGTGGCCGAGGGCAAATCATTTTTCAGTCCCACCATCGCTGATACTCTGCGCGAAGATTACATGCGCCAGCTGCAGCAGCGTGGCTTGCAGGACACTTACGCTTTGCTGACCGACAGGGAGAAGGAAATTTTTCAGCTGCTCGCTGAGGGCAAGTCCAACAAGGAAGTTGCGGTCACTCTTGACCTATCCACCAGCACGGTGGAGACCCATCGCACACGCATCATGCAAAAACTTGATCTGCACAGCTCGGCAGAGATCGTTTTGTACGCGGTCAGGAAGAAGATCATCTCTTAATCGCCTGCGGCCATACCCTGTTTTTGGTGCCCGCGTACAGTCCCAACTGTATTTCCCGGAGCCGGGGCCAGGCGTCATAGTGTATGCAACAAGTGAATAGCTTCCTGCCCGGGCGGGCGTTCCTGATTCTCCTTCAGCCACCCGGGCAGCCTAAAAAAACCTTACCTCCAGGAGCATGTTCAATGTGTGCAGCAGCCACTCAGGCGTCTTCTACTTCGCTTTTTTTTGAACAGTTACATGCGGCAGCAAGCCGGCTTTTATTGCTCGATTATGACGGTACCATCGCTCCCTTTACCGTGGACCGGAAGTGCGCCGTACCGTATCCCTCGATTCCTGAGCTCCTGGACAGTATCAGCAGCACCTGCCGCACCCGCCTGGTTCTGATCAGCGGGAGGGCAGCACGGGAAATTCCCCCGCTGCTGGGATTGAATCCCCGGCCGGAGATCTGGGGCGCGCACGGGCTTGAACGCCTCTATCCCAACGACCGCTTCGAACTGGCATTTCTTGCGCCGGACGCCTCACAAGCTCTTACCTCGGCGGAAGCAATCCTTCAGGACGGAGGTCTGGGAGAATTGTGCGAAGTAAAGACTGGCGCAGTCGCTGTTCACTGGCGCGGTTTGAAGATGAACGATGTGGAAGAGATTCGCATGCAGTGTTACCGGCTGCTGGGTCCGCTGGCATGCCATGGCAATCTGCTTCTGACCGAATTCGACGGCGGCATGGAGTTGAAGGCCCGTGGTGCCTGCAAGGGTGACGCTGTGCGCACGGTGCTTGCTGAAACTTCCTCTGATGTTCCCGTTGCTTATATGGGAGACGATTTGACGGATGAGGATGCTTTTCATGCCATCAATGGCCGGGGCCTTTCGGTTCTGGTGCGTGAGACGTTTCGCTCAACCGCCGCTCAGGCGTGGCTCCGGCCGCCGGGGGAGGTCATTCAATTCCTCAATGACTGGATCCACGCCTGCGGAGGTGACGTATGAGCAATCTGAATCGCCTGCTGATTGTCTCCAATCGCCTGCCGGTTACAGTTGAGCGCTCACCCAAAGGAATCTCCATCAATCCCAGCTCCGGTGGGCTTGTCGCTGCGCTTCTTCCTCTTTTTAAAGCCGTGGGAGGTGTGTGGATCGGCTGGCCCGGCGCTGATTACGCGCCTGAGATTGATTCCGCTCTGCGCGCCGAATGCGCGCCTGATTCGTCGTTTGAGCCTGTGTTCCTTACGCCGCCTGAAATGGCGCACTTTTATAACGGTTGCTGCAATGAAATTGTCTGGCCCCTCTTTCATGATCTGCAGTCGCGCTGCAATTTCAACCCTGTGCACTGGAGCGTGTATCGCGATGTGAGTGAAAAATTTGCGGACGCGGTGGAGCGCACCACCAGGCGCAATGACTTCGTCTGGGTCCACGACTATCAGCTCATGATGCTGGCAGATTGCCTGCGCGCGCGCGGCATCCACTCCATGCTTGCGTATTTTCACCACATCCCGTTTCCTCCGCCAGACGTGTTTGAGAAGCTTCCCTGGCGCAAAGAAGTACTGCGCGGTTTGCTGCAATTCAACAGGCTGGGATTCCAGACAGACCGCGACCGAAGAAACTTTGTCGCCTGCTTGCGGCGCTGTCTGGGAAACATCAAGATACTGCGTCGCGGTGGCAAGTTCGTAGCCGCAGCAGAGGGTCACCACGTAGAGATTGCTACTTTTCCCATCAGCATTGACTTTCAGGCGCTTACCGGGGATGCAGACCAGCCTCAAGTCAAACATCGGGTGCAGGAAATACGCCGCAAAGTTGGCGATCAGTCGCTGGTGTTGGGTGTGGATCGCCTCGACTTTACCAAAGGCATTTCACAACGGCTCATCGCCTTCCGCGCTCTGCTGGAAAATAAACCTGAGCTCCGTGGCCGCGTGACGCTGGTCCAGTTGATTGTTCCCAGCCGCGAGCAGATCACCACCTATCTCGACTGCAGAACGGAAGTGGAAAAGCTGGTCAGCCAGATCAATGGCGAATTCGGCAGGCCTGGGTGGTCGCCTGTGAATTATCTACATCGTCATGTTTCACGCGGAGAATTGCTCGCCCTGTACGGCGCAGCCGACGTCGCACTGGTCACACCTGTAAAAGACGGAATGAATCTGGTGGCCAAGGAGTTTTGCGCGGCCCGTAATGATGAGCACGGCGTTCTTGTGCTGAGTGAATTTGCCGGCGCTGCTGCGGAACTCCATCCCGGCGCTCTTCTGGTGAACCCTTACGATGCCGAGGGTCTCGCCTCAGCGCTGCACCAGGCGCTCAAGATGCCGAGGGAAGAGCAAAACATACGCATGAAGAAGATGCGTCACATCATCCGCGATAACGACGTGTTCGCATGGTGCAGCTCCATCTGCGGACATCTCGCGATAAAGAGAGACCACTCAGAACTGGTGCTCGCCAACAGCGAAGCTCAAACTCTGGCGCAGGCCGTCTGAGTTCAATGGAGCGGCAGCGGCATCCCTGACCAGCACCTCAACATTTACAATGTTGCGCGATCATGCTGATCAGATTATTTGTCATCCTGCTCCTTGCTGCTCCGTTCTCGGCCCAGCCCTTGCCTATCGCGCCCAAACCACACCTGACTGACATTACTCCCAAGCCCGGCTTCTTCAACGAGCCTGCAATTGCCGTCAATCCGCGGGACCCACAGCAACTGATCGTGGCCTGGCAGGTAAATGCCAGTATTGCTTATTCCACCAACGGCGGGCAGAACTGGACCGTTGCCGACGGCACCGCCCCCAAAGACTATAAGGTCTCCGGTGACGTCTCAGTCGCCTATGATGCCGCCGGACACGCTCTGCTCTGTTACATCGCCTTCGATAAGCTTGGAACCAGCAACTACTGGGCCCACGGCGCCACGCGCAACGGCATTTTTGTACGGCGCTCCCTGGATGGCGGCAGAACCTGGGAGCCTGACGCTTCCACGGTCATTGCGCACGACTCCACTCCAGACATTCCCTTTGAAGACAAGCCGTGGATCGTAACCGATGTCTCCGGAAAACATGCCGGCAACATTTACGTCGGATGGACGCAGTTTACCCTCGCGGCCAGCGATCTGCTCTTTGCTCGATCCACGGACGGCGGAAAAACATGGGCCAGGCCCATCAAGCTGAACACCGTGCCGGGACTGCCCCGCGATGACAACGGCGCTCTGGAAGGCTTTCACGGGGTGGTTGGCCCTGATGGAACTCTATACGTGATCTGGGACGCGCGTGACGGCATCATGATGGCTGTCTCGCATGATGGCGGCATGACTTTCAGCAAAGAGCGCCGCATCATTCCTGCCGGCCCAGGCTACTTCGGGATTACTGGAGTCGCACGCTCTAATGGCTTCCCTCAGATTGGGCTTGATCCA
>DASUBD010000089.1:0-6000 GCA_035763445.1 Candidatus Angelobacter sp. | reverse complement strand
GGAATTCACCAGAACCGCCACGGTCAAATCGAAACTTTGCGCGTAGCCGCAGACCGAGCCCACAATCCAAAGAACAAAAAATGCCGCCCACTTCCTGATTCGGATTTGCACCCAAGCCTCCCTGGCTCGTGGGAAACTTTCGCCAGGGTCCTCACGAGCCGACACGACGGGTTGCCGGCCCATAAGTGGGTTGGCTTTACCGGTCAATCCTGTCGGTGCACCTGGGTTAGGAGCAATTACCGAGCCACTCCGAACTGGCTCGCCATACGAGAAGTTTTGCGGTTTCGTATCGCTCCGCCCGTCCGGACAGCTCGGAGCACGCTGCAAAACCAGCTACTTGGGAACAAGTCATGTGCAAGTGGTAATCAGTTGCACTGAGGTTGCAAGGTTCTGCAGTGGAAACCGGGAGCGGCTTAGGGAAGGGCTGCAAAATTTTTCACTTTTGTTATCAGTGGTTACACAAAAGGACTAAGAATGGCTCTATTGCGTGATGCCCACCAGCCCGGTGCTTTCCGCCTGTTCGTGAGCGTGATATGACGAGCGCACCAGCGGGCCGCTTTCCACGTGGCGGAAGCCCATCTGCAGGGCCTCGCTCTTTATGAACGCGAACTCGTCCGGCGTGTAGTAGCGAGTTATGGGCAAGTGGTCTTTGGATGGACGCAGGTACTGGCCTACAGTAAGAATATCCACTTTGCGGGCGGCGAGGTCACGGAAGACCTCCAGCAGTTCCTGCATTGTCTCTCCGATGCCGACCATCAATCCAGTCTTGGAAACCATTCCCGGAGCAAATCGCTTTACGTTGCTCAGCAGATCCAGAGTGCGCTCATATCGCGCACCGGAGCGGACTGAACGGTACAGCCGTGGCACTGTTTCTGTGTTGTGGTTCAACACTTCAGGTTTGGCATCAAGGACAATCTGCAGGCAGTCTTCACGCCCTTGAAAATCCGGAATCAGGACTTCCACCTGGCATCCGGCGGCCTGGCCATGTATCTGCCGAATGGTTTCGGCAAAGATCCTGGCTCCGCCTTCATTGTCGTCGTCGCGATTTACGCTGGTGACCACAGCATGCTTCAGTCCCAGAGTGGTCACAGCTTCAGCAACCCGGCGAGGCTCGTCCCAATCCAGCGGCTCAGGCTTGCCCTTGGGCACAGCACAGAATCCGCAACGCCGCGTGCACAAATTGCCCAGCAGCATAAACGTGGCTGTCTTGTGGTTCCAGCACTCGCCGATATTGGGACATTGCGCAGATTCGCAGACGGTATGGAGGTCCAGAGTGCGCGCCAGGCGCTTGAGGTCATGGTAGTTGTCGCCCATGGGCGCACGTGCCCGCAGCCATTCTGGCTTGGGCTGAGGCCGCCGGGGCGCAAGGTCAATCTGGACGAGTTCTACCGGGCTGGCCATAAGCTGCTGATATTTCTATTGTACAGATGTCCCCGCCTTTTCCCTTGATTCAGGCACTCCGGTAACTTTTCACTGACCTATTTCCTGCTTATATTCACGCTCAGGCAAGCCAAATGCAAGAAATATGGAAACTCGGCTACGGGCGGGTGAGTGAATCCTTTCTGCCTCTGCGACGCTTTACAGCGCTGATTGCGTCTGCTCTCACGCTGGCCAGCGGCTTCTGCTCATCGCGACCGTTGAGGCTGCTTTGCCTGTCAGTTGCCGTTTTGCTTTTTCTCACGGTTACCGCCGATTTTGCACGCTCGCTGCTAGATCGCGAGCCGAACGGCGTAACTGAGCCGACTCTGTACAACCTTGCTATAACTCCACCCCAGGTTTTTCTTACTGCGATTGTGGCGTGTGTTTACGCGGCAATGATGTTCGTGGGGCTGAGCACAGTTGTGACATCGTCCGGCATAGCTTTCTTCGTCATTTCGCCTGGAATTGTGGTGCTGTCATCGCTTGCCGCCTGGCACAACGTAAGGCTCTGGTACCGTGAGGGCGAGGATTACGAGCAGGTACTGCAGGAAGAAGAGGGGCAGTCACACAAATTACATATCCCGCCAGTTCGGTAGAGCCGTTACGCAGCGTTCCCGAAAGTCAGGCCGATGCAAAGCTTGGTTGCGTAGCCGGGCTCCTCTCCAGATCAAAAAAGCGATTGTGCGGAAGTGCCAGGCTCAAATAACGGCCGTCCAGATGAAGCATCAACCACTTCTCAACGAATTCATCCAGAGATTCCTGTACCCAGGATTGATCTCCGAACATAGCCGAGATCTCCTTTCCAGTCCGCGCGTCAGCGCAATACTCGTACAGGGCAGCGGCTCCATCTTCGTACTGGTGAGTCTGGACCTGCGGTCCGCGACCGTCTTCAATCAGAATCATCGTCCAGCCCTTTTTGTAGGTCATGAAGGGACGCCGGCCCGATATCCAGCGTTCCCGCCACGCATCCACGGAATCGAATACCGTCTGATACACCGGCTCGCTGACCGTTCCCGCCATATCGTGGCTGAAGAAGTAGGAAATCCGCGGCAGGTCAAACTTGCCTTTGGGGAAAAGATATTCGTAGCACTTGAAGGGGGTAAGCTGCGAGATCAACTGTGACTTGGGATCAGTGAACATGGGCGATCCGCGATCTGCACGCGCCATCACTGCGGCATACGGAGGCTGCAGGTGCGGGATTCGTGCCATAACCTCGCACTGGCTGAGGTAGTCTTCTTCCGTTTCATGGGGAAATCGGCAGAGAATGTTGTAGGTAACATCCAGACCATAGTAGGTGCACCATTTCACCAGTTCCACGTTGCGCATGCCCGTGGTGACCTTTCGCATGCTCTTGAGGATGTTGCTGGAGAAGCTTTCCACTCCGGGCAGGATGGAGAGCAGGCCTCCCCGTTGCATGCGCGCAAGCTGGGTGCGGGAGAAGTTCGGACGGACTTCGTAATGCACCTGCAGGTCGCAATTGCCGGTACGGAGCTTTCCGAACAGCTTCTCAATGTATTCGGGCGCCATGATGTTATCGATGGCAAAAAAACGGAACCAGCTATAGCGGCGGGAGAGGATATCGAGCTGCTCAATCACGTTGTCCACGCTCTTGGCGCGATATTCCATGCCTGAGCGGTTCAGCCCGCAGAAAGTGCAGTGGTTTTTCTCACCCCACCAGCAGCCGCGCGATGTTTCGATGGGCAGCATCAGTTCACGGGCCTGTTCGCAGGATGTGTACCCGCACTGGCTGCGCGCGTAAAAATATTCGTCAAAATCCGGAACCGGCGCGTCATTCATGGAGAGGAAATTGGCGGCGCGGCCGGCGTATTGCACCGTGCCATTGGAGTCGCGCCACATGATTCCGCGTTGGCCTTCCATGCTTTGCCCGGCGTACAAGCGCTGCACAAATTCCGGGAATGACACTTCAGCATCGCCGCAGTGGACGTAATCGATCTGCGGGCAGCCCTTCATGATTTCGCCGGCAATGTCGTCTTCCATGCTGCCGCCGCCCATGACAATTGGAATTTGCGGATATTTCTTTTTGAGAGCCCGGGCCAGCGCCAGACTCGACAGCAGCTGCTGGTAAACCACGGTGAAGCCAATCAGGCCGAATCGGCTCCAGTCGGTGCAGTTCACGCACCAATCGATGAACTGCGGAGCGTCTACTTCCCGGAGACGAACCAGATCCTGCGGCGTGCAGCCGGCATTGCGGCAGAGTCCGGTTACAGATTCGGCGTGTGCCTCGAAGTATCCTTCTACATCGTTGTTGGCTTCGTCGCCGAAAGCCGCTTTTGACCAGATCCATTCCCCCATCAGCGTGGGCCAGACTTCGGCGAGGCTCTCGCTGAGCCGCCAGCCAATCTGATCGCCGAGATACATGAATAGAGAAAATGTCTGGGTTGGAATTCCGGCATTTTCGAGGACAGGCTTCAGGAGTGCCAGTTGGATGGAAGGAATCCCCGCGGACAGCGAAGGCATGCTTACCAGAGCTACAGGCTTAGATTCCATAACTGCTCTCACGTCCATTTCGCGCACGGCGGACCGCCGAAATGGGAGGGGGAAAGTATAGTCCTGCGTGGGCAATACGAAACAAAAATCGCAAGGGGTTCTGAATTGCGAAGTCTTTACCGTTAAGAGTTCCGATGAGAACTAAGACCGAAGTATGCTGAATTGGAAACTTAGAGCGTGTGCAGGTACGCCATTACGTCTTGAATCTCCTGCTCTGACATCTGGTTGCCGAACCCAGGCATCATGCCGCGCCCTCGAACAATGGACTGGATTACGTGCTCATCCGTAGCAGTCAAACCACTGGGAAGGTATTGTTTTTTGAGCACGCCTTTGAGACCGGGTCCTTTGTTGCCGTGACTGGAGTACGCAGGATGGCAGCTCTGACAATAAATGTTATAAGCGCGGCGTCCCTGCGCCTGCTGCGCGTTCAAGCCGAGTTCGGCGTCGGACATCTTTTCCTTGTCCTTGCCACATCCGGCAAGCAGCACGATCAGAACGCAGGAAAGCAGAGCGAGTATGGACCCTTTCAGCATCAAATGAACTATTATGTCTTTAGCGCAGCGATTTGCAAATCTTTGCTCGCTAATCCATCACTGCCATGGGCATCAAGATCAAGCGCGCGTATGACGAGCCTGCACTCTCTGATGGAAAGCGCGTCCTGGTTGACCGTTTGTGGCCGCGCGGCATGAAGAAAGAAGAAGCCCACATAGATGAATGGCTCAAGAATCTTGCGCCTTCTGACACGCTGCGGAAATGGTACCACTCCACTGACAACTGGCCACTATTTAAGAAGCGCTACTTCAAAGAGCTTGCCACGCCTGAAGCCAATGAAGACCTCATGAAGCTGTACCAGTTGATGGACGATTCGGACGAGGTTACGCTTATCTACTCCTCAAAAAATACCGAGCGCAACAATGCCGTGGCGCTCAAGGAACTATTGGATGGAATGAAGAAGCCTCCTTCCAGCAGCGGTCCAGCTAAGGCCGCTGCCATCCCTGGCCGCGTTGCCAAACGCCGTTCCGGTTGACGCGATCATGATCATCCGGCCGCTTGATGCGCAAACGCAGCTCCTGTCCGAATTGGAATTCAGTCCTGCATGGCGTGCCGTGGAGCGCTTGCAGCGCACCGGCTGCGAAAGCTGCTGGATGATTACGCAGCCCTCCCACGCGGCTCTGGCGGGCGATATTGCGGCAGCATTAAGTGACCCGCGCATTCCCAAACTTGAGGCCGACGTGGTTCGCGCCATTGCTTTGCACGACGCCGGGTGGGGCATGCCTGATGCGCAAGCCGTGATGCGCAGCCGCGCCGCACAGCAGAATGCGCCCAAATCCTTTCTTGAGGTTTCGGTCCCGGAGTTTCTGGCTGCCTGGACGCAATCCATTGAAGTTGCACTGTCCACCTCACCCGCGGGCGGCTACATGGTGAGCAGGCATTTCTGGCGACTAGCGGAGCACCGCGTCAACACGGCAGAAGATTCACACGCCGATCGCAAACGCCTGCAGGAATTCCTGGGCTCTGAAAGCGAACGACAGAGAAAACTCAGCGCCAAACAGGGCAGGTCCACCGAAGAACTTGAAGCTCTAGCAGATGTGTTGCAGTTCTGTGATCTTATGTCGTTGTATTTGTGCAGCGGCGCGCAAGAAAAGGTTGAGTTCCCTGAATACTTCGGCGCCAGAGTGAAGCTCACTCCAGCGGGCGATGGCTTCCGTCTCGATCCGCCTCTTATCCCGGCTGGAACGCAATTCTCCGTGGCTGCCCTGCGGCATCCCGCGATCAAGGGAGAATCCGGCCGGCAAATCAGCTTTCAGGTTTCGTAAGCACCCGCAAGCTCCCCGACTGCAAGCTCAGTCCATGTGCATGCCAGCCATGTCGCCGTGGTCGTGGTGCTGGTGATCGCCTGGCGCAGGTTTGTCTTTGAGCTGCCGCTCCACGGACCAGATTTCGTCGGGCGTCTTCTCCCAGGGATAAACGTGCACCATCCAGCCAAAGATGTGCGGCATAAAAGTGCCGCCCGCAGCTTCGCATTCTTCGCGCGTGGTGATTGAGCCATTCAGGCCAAAACGCGGATGCTTG
>DASUBD010000088.1:0-7371 GCA_035763445.1 Candidatus Angelobacter sp. | reverse complement strand
CAAATTCTGTAAGTCCTGGTGATGAGTTTGGATTATGAAGAGCTCAACTAATTTCGGTGGGGTAGAGTGCCCTGTCTGCCATATGCCGACGGGCTCTGGCCAGCATGAACAGCAATGCGGCAGGGGCGCAACGACGGAGGTCATCCAGGTATCTCCACCAGAATGCACAAAAAGGAGAGGGGCAGAGAATCATGACTCAGTTGAGGCTGAAGCCTTCCCTATAGTTTCTGCCGCCCACGAATTCAAAACACCTCTGGTAGTGATGCTGGGGTACACGGACCTTTTGCGGAATGGACAGCTTGGTCCGGTGAACGAGCGTCAGCGAGAAGTGCTGGAAGAGATCCAGCAGAGCGGCCAGCGCCTGCAGAAGCTGATTCAGGACCTTCTGCTTCTATCAGAGCTGCGGGCTTCTGCGAAGTCGCCGCAAATGCAGCCGGAAACCGAACCAGCGGAGATCAACGAGGACCTGAAACAGATCTTCGACTATTGGACAGGGCGGGCGAGGCAAAAAGGACTGCAATACCGGCTGACCCTGCCAGAAGGAAATCCGCGGGTAGGGGTGGACTCCCTGCGGCTGCAACATATTATTTCAAACCTGATTGAGAACGCTCTGAAATATACACCGGCCAAAGGCCGGGTCACAGTGTCTGCGACCCAGTGCTTCTGGGACAGACGCAAAGCGCAAAGCGAGTTTCTGTTCAACCTTGAGCGCAGAGAAAATCGCAAGATCAAGAATGCAATTCGTATCGATGTAAGTGACACAGGGCCGGGGATCCCTCATGAATACCGCGAGGCGATCTTTGGGGATTTCATCCAGTTGCGGGGAGCTTCTTCCACTGGCACCGGGTTAGGACTGGCCATAGCCCGGCGGCTGGTAGAAAGCTATGGCGGATTGATCTGGGTAGAAAGCAAACCAGAAGCGGGTAGCACATTTTCTGTACTGTTGAGCCAAATACGTTAAGCGAGCAAAAGGGGTATTTGAGATGGGCGCGCCACAGATTCTTCTAGTCGACGATGAACCAAGCATACTTCGTTACACCAGAACACTTCTGGAGATTGAAAACTACAAGGTAGAAACCGCTTCCAGCGGCGAAGAAGCGCTGGAACGAATCAATCGCGGCCCGGCGCCTAACCTGGTCCTCCTTGACCTGGTGCTGCCCGGAATGGATGGCTTGCAGACGCTGGAGCACTGCAAAAAGATCCGTCCAGAGCAAAAAGTCGTGATGATGTCATGCGTCAATGACGCCAGCAAGGTTGTGCAGGCGATCAAACTGGGCGCTTCAGACTATCTGACCAAGCCGTTTCAGGCGCCGCAGTTCCATGGAATTGTCCGGCGGGCCCTCGAGACAACTTCCCAGGTAAACGCACAAGCTACCAAGTACGTGGTCAAGGGTGAGGAAGTAGTAGACAACCTGGATGATGATTTGTTCTTCCTGGCGGCAAGCCCGGTGATGAAGCAAATCCGCGCACAGGTGGCGTTAATCGCCAAAGTGGATGTCCCGGTGCTCATGCTGGGAGAGAGCGGAGTGGGCAAAGAGATTCTGGCCCGTCTCATCCACAAAATGTCAATCCGGGCGCATCGTCCACTCGTCAAGGTGAATTGTGCCGCTCTTCCGGCTGACCTGCTGGAAAGCGAGCTGTTCGGCTATGAAGCGGGCGCCTTCACGGGCGCAGCCAAATCCAAACCGGGAAAATTCGAACTGGCGCACAAAGGCACCATTTTGCTGGATGAAATCGGCGAGATGAGTGCGCCGTTGCAAGCCAAACTGCTGCACGTTCTGCAGGACGGCCAGTTCAGCCGGCTGGGGGGGCGCGCCAACGTCACCGCAGACGCACGAATTCTGGCGGCAACGAACATTGACGTGATGCAGGCGATTGCCGAGCACAAATTGCGTGAAGACCTGTATTACCGCCTGAACGCTTTCACCATGACAATCCCTCCGTTGCGCGAACGCCGTGAAGAAATCCCGGTATTGCTCAACTACTTCATGAACAGTCTGTCCAAGAAGTTTGCGAAGAACCCGTTGCCGATTTCAGACACGCTGGTACAGGAGTGCCTGGCTTATCACTGGCCGGGGAACCTGCGCGAACTTGGCAATTTTGTGAAGCGCTACCTTGTACTGGAAGAAGAGCAACTCCTGATCGACGAGCTGCGCAAGAAGAGCAAGGATCCGGGATGGGGAGATCAGGACGGCCAGGGCGCCACGACTTCGCGTCCAGGAGGGTTAAAAGACCTGGTGCGCAGCTTGAAAGACGACACTGAGGCGCGCGAGATCCAGAAGGCGCTGGAAAGTTCAAACTGGAACCGCAAAGTGGCTGCTCACAAACTCAACATCAGCTATAAAGCCCTGCTCTACAAAATTCGGCAGCACGGACTTGCTCCACAGGAAGAGCACAGTTTCAGGATGCGGGCAACAATGTGAATTGTGGACATGATTGGACGCGGTAGAACCCGCGTCCGCCGTGGAGCAGCAATTGAAGGGGAGCAACTGGACGTATGCCACATTACCTTGTGACCGGCGCGGCCGGATTCATTGGATCAGCCATTGTGCGAGAGCTACTCAAACGTGGCGAGCAGGTGCGCGGGTTAGACGACTTTTCCACCGGAAAATGGGAGAACATTGCCAATCTGGATGGGCTGGATTTTCGGGAAGGCAGCATCCTTGATTCCCGGGATCTGGCTTCAGCCTGCGAAGGTATAGACTGTGTTTTCCACGAAGCAGCGTTGCCGTCAGTGCCGAAATCCGTGGCTGACCCTCTGCTGACGAACTCCGTCAACGCGCAAGGTACATTGAACCTTCTGCTTGCAGCGCGCGACGCGGGCGTGCGCAGAGTTGTATACGCTGCATCTTCTTCCGCCTACGGTGACAGCGAAGTGCTGCCCAAGCGTGAAGATATGCTGCCGAATCCGATTTCTCCTTATGCAGCGCAGAAACTCACAGGTGAGTACTACATGAAGGTGTTCGCCTCAGTGTACGGACTGGAAACGGTGAGCCTGCGCTATTTCAACATCTTTGGTCCAAGACAGAGCGCGAATTCAGAATACTCAGCCGTGCTGGCCAAGTTCATCACGCAGATGCTGCAGGGTGAAACACCCACAATTTTTGGTGATGGCGAGCAGAGCCGCGATTTTACCTATGTGGATAACGCGGTGGAGGCAAATCTTCTGGCGTGCTCAGCGCCGGCGAAGACAGTTTGCGGCAAGGTGTTCAACGTGGCCACGGGGTCGTGTGTTTCTCTCAATGAGACCTACAAACTCCTTGAGAACATCACGGGCTTCAAAGGCGCGCCTCAATACCAACCACCACGCGTAGGCGATGTGAAGCACTCGGTGGCAGACATCAAACTTGCGGAACAGCATCTGGGATATTCACCCAAAGTGAGCTTTAAAGAAGGACTGGCGCGGACCGTGAGATGGTACCGTGAAGTCATGCAGCCGGAGATGGCGCAGGCGCGGTAAGTGACGATGTCCAGGCGCCTTCGGGCACTCGATCCACGAAGGGCTACGCCGTTGCACTCAGGCGAATCTAGCCCGGTGTTCTTTTAAAATGCAGCGGTCCATGACGACCTGAATGCCGGCTTTGCGAGCTTTCTCAGCCGCGGCTTCATCGATGACACCCTCCTGCAGCCATATGGCGGGGACCTTGAGGCGGATGGCCTCGTCGACAACTTCGGCCACGTGCTCAGAGCGGCGAAAGACGTCAACAATATCAATTTTCTCCCGGACATCAGAGAGACTAGGCACCGCTTTTTCACCCAATGCGCCACGAATGGTGGGATTCACCGGAATGATTCTGTAACCTTGAGTCTGCATGTAAGCGGAAACCCCATAGCTGGGCCGCAGAGGACTGTCTGACAATCCGACAACAGCGATGTTCCTTGACTTCTTGAGGAGGTTTCCAATTTCATCATTGGCTTTCGCGGTCACGACTAATCTCCTATAAGCCTTACTCTTTTGTCCTGCCACCGGACAAAGCCTTTTCGCGATAGTACCTGGCGGCCAGGTTACGGATAGTTTCAGAAACGTTGCGGCTGCGTTGCAGGCTTTTGAGATCAAATACCATCAGCATCTTAACCAGAGGCAGCGCGATATCCACCGGTGTCTTAGGATTCTGGACAAGGTTGCGCACGACTGAATAGTTCCGCATGAAACGGCGACTGCGCGCAATTTCACGCAGAACGTTGTCATGGACATTCTTGGCCGCGGCAAACAATTCCACTTCAGGATCGGTGAGCTTGGGTGATGACAGAACCGCATTCTGCACTATCCGCGCACCGTCTCGAATCAGAATAGCGCGCTCTTCCCTGCTCCCGGTGAATGCCGCTTTCACCCGTTCAGATGCAGTCATGCGCCCGACCCGCTGCAACAATGTCATTTTCTTCTCTTCTTCTGGAGAAGCTGCCATGCTGCGGTTGTGAGCGGACATGGCCGCAGCTGCAAGGGCTTCACTACCGGATGCGGACTGCCCGGCTGCGGCGGGTTCCTGGGAAACGGGATCGGGTTCGCCTTCCACCAGCGCAAATGCCTTGCCTTCTTCAGCCGCGATTTCTGCGGCGTGCTGCTGCTGATAGCTCTGGTGGAGCGCTTCGGTCTCCGAATCGACGGCGGGTTCAGGCTCCTCAGGTTCGCCATTGAGCTTACGCAATTCGCCGGCCGACAAATGCGGATTGCTTTTGAGCGCCTCCATGAGTGGATATGAACCACGCACGCGCGGGCTGGCCAGCAGCATGTTGAGGATCTCGCGCGGCGCTTCGCCTGCAAGTTCCATGAGCAATGAATCTGTAATCGCCGGATTTTCAATGAGGGCCGGCATTAACGCAGGACGACGATTTTCTTCAGACCAGTAGTAGCCCAGAACCTCCGGCGCTGCTTGCGGGCTGGCAGCAATCTGAAGAGTCGATGGCAGATCGAAGCTGGCAAGGGTCATGCGGGCATCCTGGGCAAACACGGGATTCTGGGTGAGGTAGACCAGAATCTCCAGCATCTGGTCCGCCGGCACGGGAAGTGCGCCCTTGGCAGCGGTGCGCATGACCGTGGCAGGAACGGCGTTGCGTTTGATCATTTCGAAGATGGATGACATGATTGCCTGGATTTTCGTGCCCAAAAGAATCCTGAGCGAACTTTTAACAAACCTCCTTTAATTCTTCACTGCACATTAAACCGGCGCACCACCATCGCCCTGGTCGCGACGGGCCATGAGGTAGGCGCGAATAAAAGGATTCAAGTCGCCATCCAGTACCCGATCCACATCACCCATCTCGGCTTTTGTGCGATGATCTTTGATCATTCGGTAGGGCGCCAGTACGTAAGACCTGATTTGTGAGCCAAAGTCGATGTCGAGCTTTGCATCTTCAACTTTCCTGGTGGCCTCGCGCTTCTTCTCCAGTTCATATTCATAGAGTTTCGAACGCAGAACCTTGAATGCTCTGTCACGGTTTTTATGCTGCGAGCGCTCATTCTGGCAGGCGACCACGATTCCAGTGGGAAGATGCGTGATGCGAACGGCGGAGTCAGTGGTGTTTACGTGCTGGCCGCCTTTGCCGCCGGAGCGATAGGTATCCACGCGAATTTCTTCCTGTTTGATCTCAATCTGGATGGAATCATCAATTTCCGGCGAGACAAAAACGCTGGCGAATGAAGTGTGACGGCGGCTCTGCTGATCGAAGGGCGAGATACGAACAAGGCGATGGACGCCGATTTCGCTGGTAAGAAGTCCGTACGCATAGTCGCCGCTCACGGTGAAAGTTGCCGACTTGATGCCCGCTTCTTCCGCGGGCTGATATTCCAAAACTTCGGTGGCAAAGCCCTGCCGCTCAGCCCAGCGCAGGTACATGCGCATGAGCATCTCCGCCCAATCCTGAGACTCAGTTCCGCCTGCGCCAGGATGGATGGTGACGATGGCATTGCGCATATCATTTTCGCCGGAGAGCAGAGTCTGGGTCTCAAGCTTCTCCGCGATGCCGCGCAGATTGTCGATCTCTTTTTTCAGCTCTTCAGCAACGCTTTCGCCTTCGCGCGCCAGATCAAAATAGGCGGAGATGTCCTCGACACGCCGGGCCAGATCGCTGTCCATGGTCAGCGAGCTATCAAGGCGCTTGCGTTGCCGCATGAGTTGCTGCGACTTTTCCTGATTCGACCAGACGGCCGGATCCGCTATCTGCTTTTCTATGTCTGCTAATTGGGCGCGCAGTGAGGCTGCGTCAAAGATAGCTCCGCAGGTCCGCGACCTTATCACGAACGGAGGCGTATTCTCTTTCCAGCTCTTCTATCTCAACCATAAATGTGTCCCCTGCCTGTGGCGCGCTTGATTAAACCGGACGAGCTTCAATCATGGTGTGCACGCGGATTCGTGTGCGCATAAAGATGGCTAATATTGAGATTACCACACAAGTCCAGGCAAAAAGATCGCCGTAGCGGACGTAGAACGTGGTCTCAATCTGCGGTGAAAACGGGGCCATCATGGCAGCACGGACGTTGCGCGGCAAGCGTTTGACGATCCGCCCGTAGGGATCAATAGATGCCGTAACTCCGTTGTTGGTGGCAACGAGGATCCAGCGATGGTTCTCAATGGCACGCATACGTGCCATCTGCAGGTGCTGAAATGGAGCGCCAGTCTCACCGTACCAGCCATCATTAGAAATGTTGACCAGCACGTGTGCCCCGTTGGCAGTGAACTGGCGCACTTCATCGGGGAAAATGGATTCGTAGCAGATGAAGACGCCGACCCGCGTGCCATCTATATCGAAGACCTTGCGGTCAGTGCCTCGGGCAAAATCGCCGACCTCACGCGTGAGCTTCCTGGCAAAGAACAGGTACTCCTGCATGGGAACGTATTCGCCGAAGGGTACCAGATGGATCTTGTCATAGTGGCCGAGGAAACGGCCGTTCGGATCAACGATAAGCGCGGAATTCAGCAATTGCTGGCTGCCGGGAACTTTGCTCTCAGCGGTGCCGATGCTGCCAACCACCAGATAGGAATTGGAGTCGCGGGCGATGGTGGCCAGCCAGGGCCGCAAGCGGGGATCATCGATAAAGAAAGGAGCAGGTGATTCCGGCCAGACGATCAGACCCAAGTCATCTGAAGCTGACCGATTTTGGGGAACGCTGAGCTGGGCAAGAGAGCCGATGGTCTGGTCATAAAGCTGCGGCGTCCACTGATTGGGATCAAGCACAGGGACGTTTTCCTGCACCAAAAGCGCCTCGCGGGTGGCAGGAAACTGCTCCGCTTTGGCAAAAACACCCATCTGCAACGCAATAGCTGCGGCCATGGCCGAAATGAGCAGGTTCATGCGGCGCTTTCCGTAGAGCAGCAGGCCAGCGGCGAAAGCGCAATTCACCAGCATGACGGCAAAGGAAAGACCGTAAACGCC
>DASUBD010000087.1:0-3811 GCA_035763445.1 Candidatus Angelobacter sp. | reverse complement strand
TGCCCTGGCCGCCTGCTTCCCCGCCGGAACTCTCACCGGCGCACCCAAGGTCCGCGCCATGGAGATCATCGAAGAGGTTGAGCCCGTCCGCCGCGGCATCTATGGCGGTTCGGTTCTCTATGCCGATTTCGCCGGCAATCTTGATTCCTGCATCGCCATCCGGACCATGCTCATGAAAGGCCGCAAAGCTTATGTCCAGGCTGGCGCAGGCATTGTGGCTGACTCTGTCCCGGAAAGCGAGTACCAGGAATGCATCAACAAAACCCAGGCGCTGGTTCGCGCCGTGGAGCTGGCGCGATCAGGAGAATAATCACCGCCCATCGGTTGCAACCTTTGCGCCCGTTGCGGTGAATGTCCCCAGTTTTGCCTTTCCGATCTCGGCGATCTCGTGCGATGACGTCGATGTCGGCGATCTTTACGTCTTGGTAAACCTTAGCCTCATCCCTACCCCTCCCCGGTCAACCCCGGAAAATATAGACTTAGCGGATTCAACCCCGGGGTCAATTTTCCAGGTGTTTGCAGTTCGGCGGCAGAGCGTCAAATGCCAGAAGTTACTTAGTAGTTAATAGATAACTTAAGTATTGAAGGCTGACTTCTGGGCGCTGAATAGTAATTTGTCAAAGATCGCATTTGACCAAGTACCAACTACCAGGTACGGCCTCCGGCCTGGGCCGAAATCAAGCCAGCATACCACCTTTTATTCGCCCAGAACATCGCGAACTAGTACATTGCCCAACTGCCAGTAAAAAGCCCCACCTCAAAAACCAGGTGGGGCTTCACAAGTTTTCACCTGCGAAAGGTCTATTTTTTCTTTCCGCCTTTGTGCGCGGGCGCTTTCAGTTGCTTGCCCTTGGGTTGCTTACCAGAAGCAGGCGGAGATCCGGCCGGGTTGCTGCACGGAGTAATGTTTGCGGGTGATCCAGTCCCGTTTGCCACCAGCGCCGCAAGGAACCAGGAAAACTCAGTCTTGGTGTTGCAGGCGTAGTAGTAGTTGGCGTCATTCGGGTCAGTGGGTGCAATGAAGTTGCTCATGTTGAGGAAGCTGGGATAATTCGGGTTCGATTGCACAAAGCTCGTGTTCGTGATCGGCGGGTTGTTCGGATTGTTGCCCAGCGCAGCCGTCGTATGGCATGACATGCAGTTGGAGGCAGTCCCCACCACTCCCGGCAGCCCTGTTTCAAGGTACGGGTTATAGCAAAGCACGTTCTGCCCGGTCAGGCTGTTGGCTGGATTGTTAGTCATGGAGTAAGCCGTGCACATGGCGTAGTTGTTGAACGGCGCAGGAATGGTGGATGGAGGAGCGCCGTACGGAAATGACTGGTTGTAATTCCACCAGAAAGTCTGCCACGTCCAGTTCGCGTTCTCGCGCGAGGTCATGTGCATGGCCACCAGGATGGCGAAATCGCCCGCCTGTATCGTGCAATTTGGCTGGCCGCCGCAGGCGCTCTTTGCTTCGTCAGCCGTCAGTGCGAAATTGAAAAATTCCTTCACGCTCACAAAGCCGCTGGCCGGCTTTCCATTCGTGCAGTTTGGAATTGCCTGGGAAGCGGGCGCGGCGGGAAGGGTGTAAACGGCAACGCACTGGTTCCATGTGTCCGGTGTGGGGTTGGCGGAATTGCTGCTGTTGGAAGGGCCGGTGCTGAGGTCTCCCAGCCAGTAAGGCAGCACTGTGATGCCGCCGCTGTGCTTGGGACCGTTCACGAACTGGTAAACCGGCTTGAGCCCAATCGAGGTATTGACGAACGGCTTAATCGTTCGCTGCGCAGCCGGCGTTCCCACAGGCCACGAGTTCTGCACATTCCACAAGCCTGTGGCGGTGTTGTAATTGTTGCTCCAGACAAAATTGGCATAGTCTGCGTCAAACTTGTTAAAGCCAAGCACCTGCAGTCCGCCAGGCGCGGGAGCGCCCACAAACGCGCGCAGCCGGGCAGCTCTTCCGCCTACCACTTTGGTGTGACGAAACTGCTCAAAGCCTTCAAAATGATGCGTGGGACGTCCGGTTGAGCGCGTCGCGCGGAACAGTGCAGCCTTCGGAGAAGTTGGCCGGCCCGCTTCAACTTCCGTATCGGTGTACCAGGTATCAAACACCGGCCATCCCTGCGAGCCTGAAGTAATGGACGTGATGCCCTGCCACAGCGCCCATCCGTGCTGGCGGATGGAGGTTTGATCATTGTTGCTGACCCATCCATCTACCGTGGATTCAGTGACGGGAAAACTTCCCGGCGAAGTTGGCGGCTGGCTGGGCAAATTTATAGGTTGCGGCGCCAGCGGAGGCTTATCCGGCGGAGGTGCGGCATGCACAGAAGCCGCAGGGACAAATGAAAATATGAAAACCATCATCAGCAGCACCAGTGTGCCGCCACAGATCGCAGAGGTCCTCTGCTTCATGCTCATACAGACTTTCTCTCCTGAAAACAGATTGTGAGCTTCTCCCTGGAACCGCAAAGCACACTGACACTAAATCCTCTGGTGAGGACAGCCGTTCACTTGCCGAAGTTGGTTGATGAAGTAATTCCGGACGAGTGTCTAGCGAGAATCCGATTCTATCTCTGCCACTTTGAATACAGCAATAACTCTAGGCACGGCAGGTATTACGTTGGTTACTGCTTCCCTATGTCGCGGAAGATAACTCTAGCCCGTGGCAATAGGTCCGCCAGAAACCCAGCGGCAGGACGCACTGTTTCAGCCCAGTCGCCTCATGAATGATGGGTTTATTACTGCCCTTGGGTTCGTGCAGAATTGGCGCTCACTTCCGTGTATATTGGCCGTCTAAGTCTGTCGGAAGGAGATGCCCCCTCATGAAAGCCCCAAAGCGCGTTCTTTATTCTTCTTTGGCGTTGAGTTTTCTTTTGGCACTGTCTTCGCTGGCCCTGGCGCAGGACACCAAAAATTTTAACTGGAACGGCCAGTTGAGTCCCGGCCAAACCGTCACCATCAAATCCATCAACGGCGATATTGACGCCTCACCGGCCCCCGGCAACCAGGTGGAAGTAACCGCTGAGGCTTCCGGCAGAGACGCCCAGGATGTGCAGTTTGAGGCGCGGCCGGATTCAGACGGCGTGACCATCTGCGAAATTTATCCCGGCGTTGACAGTTGCAATGGCGGCAGTACAGAACATCACAACAACAACCACATCCGTATTCACTATACGGTTCACGTGCCCGCAGCCAATCGCTTTACCGCGCAGTCAGTCAACGGCGGCATCGTCGCCAAAGATCTTGACCGCGAGGTAAAGGCCAATACCGTCAACGGCGGTGTGAAGGTTTCCACCAAATCGTGGGCGGAAGCCCGGTCAGTGAACGGCAGCGTGGAAGCCATGATGGGCAGCGCTAACTGGGAAGGCACCTTGCACCTGGAGAGCGTGAACGGAGCCATCCACGTCGGTCTGCCTGCCAACGCCAATACTGATGTTGAAGTGCGAACCGTCAACGGCAGCTTCAGCTCGGAGCTACCGGTCAACAGCCAGGCCTTGACGTCTCACCACGTGCAGGGCCGGATCGGCAACGGCGGCCGCGAACTCAAACTCAGCACGGTGAACGGCAGCGTCCATCTGGTTAAGTCAGGAAGCTGATCCCGAAAGCGGCGAAAGCAAAACCCTACCGCTGATGGCACTGATAACACGGATTCTCACTGATTACCCTTATCCGATGAGCGCGTAAATCAGTGTTTATCAGTGTTTACCTGTCCCGGCGCAGCCGCGGATCAGTGGTGAGGTTTTGCCTTTCCGATCACGGCGATGCCGGCGATCACGCGCGATCTCGGCGATTTCCCGATCTTCTCCGTGTCTCCGTGACTCCGTGGTAGGTTTTG
>DASUBD010000086.1:0-7269 GCA_035763445.1 Candidatus Angelobacter sp. | reverse complement strand
GTCCAAGGGAATTGGAGCCGCAATTGCGGAAACGCTGGGACGCAACGGCGCGAACGTGGTAGTGAACTATTCGAGCGACAAGAAGGGCGCCGATCGGGTTGTAAAGGCGATTGAAGCCGCCGGGGCAAAGGCCATTGCCGTTCAGGCCGATGTCTCCCGCAAGGCGGACATTGAGAGGCTCTTTGCCGAGACAGAGAAGACTTTTGGCCAACTGGACGTGCTGGTCAATAACGCCGGGGTTTACGAATTTCGTCCGCTGGAGCAGGTGGACGAAGAGCATTATCGCAAGATGTTTGACATTAATGTCCTCGGATTGCTGCTCACCACACAAGCAGCGGTCAAGCGGATGAACGGTTCCGGCGGATCGATCATCAATATCAGCTCTGTGGTTTCTCACCAGCCAATACCCGCCAGCTCGGTTTATTCGGCCACCAAAGGCGCAGTGGATGTGGCCACACAAGCTTTGGCACAGGAGCTTGGACCGCGCAAGATCCGCGTCAATGCGCTATTGCCCGGCGTGACTGATACCGAAGGATTCAGGACCCTGCAGGGCGAAGATAGCTCATTCGCCGAGCACGCGGTTTCGCGTACGCCTCTGGGCCGGATTGGCACCGCCGCCGATATCGCCGATGCCGCTTTGTTTCTTGCTTCTGACGACTCACGCTGGATCACCGGTGAAGCTGTCCAGATTGGAGGCGGACTGCGGGTGTAAGCCCCGCCCCGTACAATGACCGGTCACACACCAAAGAGGGCAAAATGTCGCAGCACTACCTCGAAGATTTCGCTGTAGGCCAGGTTTACGGAACAGGACGGCTGCGGATTGACCGCGAGCGCATTACAACTTTTGCTGCCGAATTTGATCCGCAGCCGTATCATCTCGACGACAATGCCGCTCGCGAAACAATCTTTGCCGGTCTTGCAGCGAGCGGCTGGCATACAGCAGCTGTCACCATGCGCTTGTTGGTGGATGGGGAACTCAAGCCTGCAGGCGGTATTATTGGGCTCGGCTTTGAAGAGTTTCGCTGGCCGAAGCCCGTGCGGCCCGGAGATGATTTACGCGTTGAGAGCGAAGTGCTTGATGTCCGTCCATCAAGATCTCGCGCGGATCAGGGCCTGGTCAAACTGCGGAACACTACCTTCAACCAGAACGGGGAAGCCGTTCAAATCACCGTGGGCACTCTTCTGGTGCCGCGAAAATCGCGCGGTTAACAGGGTTGATCATCCACTTAACTCTTGAGTTCATCAGGTCACCTTGTCCTAACGACGGCATTAACATCTTCTAATGCCTCATTGACTCACTGGTGTTCCTCGTTTACTCTCCTCGACACTCACGTGCTTTCGCCACTTCCGGGGTTTTGATGTAAAGACACGAAAGCACTTCAAATCCACCGACGTTCATTTCCAACGCCGTTTGTTTTGTCGGACAGCGCGATTCGTCACGCGACGGCGTAGCACGCCCAAAATCAGGCAGAGAACACAAGTCCAGGAGGAATTTCCAAATGGCACGACGGATATTTGTGCGCCTATGTACAGCAGTTGTATTCGCGGGCATTTCAATCTGGTCCGGAATTGGCCAGAATGCTACGGAAGCGCCCGCAGGATTTGACACTCCCATCGATAACACAGCATCTCAGGCGCAAGGCAATGGGATGTTGTTGGCCCAGAATGAAACTTTCGTCGATGACATGCAAACATTCATGGAGGAGGATGACATTGCTGATGGTCTCGGCCCTGTGTACAACGCCCGCGGCTGCGTAGACTGCCATGCCAATCCGGTGGTGGGTGGCGGCAGCATTGTTTCAGAGCTGCGCGTAGGTCATCGTGACGCGCACGGCAACTTTGTGAATCCCACGATCACACTCAATGACGGCTCAACCGCCATTGCCAGCCGCTCGCTGGTGAATGATCGCGCAATCTGCGCCCAGGCGCAGGAACGCGTTCCCAGATCGGAATATATTCGCGCATTGCGCGCAACCACCAGCGTGTTGGGTGATGGCTTTATTGAAGCCGTGGATGATGCAACATTGATCAGCATTGCCATCAGCCAGACGAGGCTGACGCATGGCCGGATCTCCGGTCAGGTGGTTCAGGTCCCGGTAGCGGAAGCTCCCGGGCAGTCACGCGTCGGCCGTTTTGGCTGGAAGGACCAGCAGGCCAGCCTTCTTTCATTTGCCGGAGACGCCTACGTCAACGAACAGGGAATCACCAATCGCCTGTTCTCGACCGACAGTACTTCCTTGTGCGACAACGTGCCGGAAATTGAAGACAAAACTGATTCCGCCAACGGGCTTCAGGACATTGATAAGTTTGCCTCGTTCATTCGTTCCACCAAGGTTCCGCCGCGTGACACCGACCTCGCCGTGACTCCTGACGCGCAGGAAGGCGCACAGCTCTTTCATTCCGTTGGATGCGACATTTGTCATGTCAGCTCGATGACCACTGCCCCTGCTGGCACATCCATCAACGGCGGCGCTTTTTTAGTTCCTGAAGCCCTGGGCAACAAGGTGATCCATCCTTACAGTGATTTTCTCCTGCATGATGTAGGAACTGGAGATGGCATCGTTCAGAATGGGCCTCAGAGTACCGCCAACAAACTTCGCACTACCCCATTGTGGGGACTGCGAACCAGGAGCCGGCTGATGCATGATCTGCTTTCCGCCACCCGCGAGGACGCCATCCTCCGCCATGGCGGCGAAGCGGCATCTGTCACCAACAATTTCCGTGGCTTGACGGGCCGCCAGAAAAAGCAGTTGCTGACCTTTTTGGATTCTCTCTAGCCAAATTCACTTCGAGGCAGACCCATGAGGTCTGCCTCTCCTAACATCTTCAGTTCTGGTACGCACACCGTGGTAATTCCCTGTTTTCCCGTTTTGGAACGGTCTCCTCAAGTCCGCCAAATAGCTGCATTACGATCATTTGAAAGAAGATCACTCATATCAGCGAGAGATGACGTGGAGCGCGCTCGAATTCTGCGTTTAGACATCCGAGAAATTTCTTAAAATCCATTGACTCTGAATCCGAAGTTGCTGTACTTTTCTCCGCGCTCCCGCAGCGTGCAGGCAGCAAACTGTGCGCATTCCGGAGCATTAGATTCGTTCATCCTTCCCGTTCACTTTTGGCAGACAAGTCTCAATCGTCTGCAGTGCGGCTTAGCTGTGGAAACCTTCCCGTCCACTTTTGGCAGACAAGTATCAATCGTCTGCAGTACGGCTGAGTTCTAAGTGTCCCCAAAAAATCTCGAGAGAAACTTGGAGGAACTCGCAATGACGAGGACGAAACTTCCCATCTTCGCCTTTTCCATGATGTTGCTGTTTTTTGCTGGAATGGCCTTTGGCCAAACCGATCCAGGAGTTCGTGCATGTACAACCTGCGCGGGAGGCCCGCTGGCTTCCGTAAGCGCCAATGCAAATGACCTTGCCTTCTTCAATGCAGGGCTGGGTCAATTCAACGAACACCAGGTTGTCCAGGGAGCCGAAGCCAATGGGCTTGGACCGCGCTTTAATCTCGATTCCTGCGCCGGATGTCATGCTCAACCTGCAGTTGGCGGGACAGCGCCTGCTACCAACCCCCAGGTGGCAATTGCTACGGCTGCCGGAGCCCGAAACACAGTTCCGTCCTTCATTACCTCCACCGGCCCGGTGCGGGAAGCGCGGTTCCCGTTCTTCTTCGATCAGTTCGGAAATCCTGACCCGAACAGCCCGAACGGCGGCGTGGAAGATCTATATACCATCACCGGGAGGACTGATGCTGGAACCTGCAGCATAACTCAACCGAGCTTCGCCCAGGCGGTTTCCACCGGCAACGTTATCTTCCGCATTCCCACTCCCGTTTTCGGTTCTGGTCTGATGCAGAATATTGACGATGCCACGCTGCAAACCAACGCTAACAACAATGCTGGCGCGTTCGGAATCAGCGGCCACTTCAACCACAATGGCAACGATGGCACGATCAGCCGCTTCGGCTGGAAGGCGCAGAACAAGTCCCTGCTGATCTTCTCCGGCGAAGCCTACAACGTGGAAATGGGCGTGAGCAACGAGCTGTTCACGCAGGAGCGTCCGCTTCCGGGTGAAGACCAGACCACCGGCTTGCCCGCGAGCTGCCGCATCAATCCCATTCCTGAAGACATTACACACACGGACGGTGTTGATGCAGCCAGTGTCGCCAGCGATGCGCAGCTCTTTGTTGGCTTCATGCAGTTCCTTGCTCCGCCGACTCCATCCACCACCACGCCCGGAGGGTCCACCTCCATCTCTGCCGGCCGTACCATCTTCAGTCAAATCGGCTGCTCCGCTTGCCATACGCCCTCGCTTAGAACTGATCCTGCCAGCCAGACCGCAGGGTTGGGCAATGCAACTGCCAACTTGTTCTCTGACCTTGAGGTCCATCACATGGGTACAGGCCTCGCCGACAATGTTGGCCAGGGCGGCGCCGGTGGAGACGAGTTCCGGTCATCACCTCTGTGGGGACTGGGACAGCGCATCTTCTTCCTGCACGATGGCCGCACTAAGAACCTGATTACCGCGATTACTCAGCATTCGAGCAACGGCTCGGAGGCGAACACAGTAATCTCAAACTTCAACGCGCTTTCGGCGACCAACAAGCAGAACTTGTTGAACTTCCTGAGGTCCCTCTAACCGTGTCCCATTCAGTTCGGGCGGGATACTCAAGTATCTCGCCCGGCTCAGTGGGGACAATCTGACAAGGTCTACTATGCGCATCATCCGCCAGAGGACTCTCCATTCGCTCTTTGCTGTTGTCCTTTGCCCCGCATTGGCTTTTGCAGCTGAAACGATTACCGGGACAGTGCGCAACCAAACCACTGGGCAGCCTTCAATCCGAGACCAGGTGGTTCTACTCCGTCTCGAATATGGAATGGAAGAGGAGGCCCGCACGGTCACCGACTCTCAAGGTCGTTTTGCGTTGCCGGCGAGCGTAGCCGGTGCGCAGCATGTTGTTCGTGTATTGCATCATGGGCTTAACTATGACCAGCCTGTAACTACGGGAGCCGGGCTCGAAATCAATGTCTACGACAGCGTGGCGAAGGTCCCCGGGCTGTACGGAAGTCTGGGTATCGCACAGGTCGAATCTGACGGCAGTTTTTTGAAGATCACTGAAATGTATTCGATCAGCAATGCATCGAGCCCGCCGGTAACGCAGGAGGGGGCCCATAACTTTGATTTCTCCCTTCCGCCGGCCGCGGTGCTCAACTTTTTGATGGTCAAACGCCCGGGCGGCATCTGGGTCAATGTGGTTCCGACGCCCCGCCCAGGTTCCAGGGACAGCTATTCAGTCGATTTCCCGCTGCAGCCCGGCGACACTCTTTTCAAGTTCGTCTACCGGCTGCCAGAAAAGGATGCGACGCCATTGCGTCTGAAGCTCCCGTATCCCATTCGCAATTTCGCAATCATGCACCCGCCGTCCATGAGATTCAGGGCCGTGAATGCTGCAACATTTTCAAGCTCCGGCATTGTTCAGGGGCTGCAAGTGGAGCGCTCAACCGGGGCATTGCAAGTAGAAGTGCCAGCTTTTGAGATCGCTGGCCTTGGCGTGGTCCCGCCTGAAGTTGTTGCCCGGGAAGTCCATCCCGTGCAGTCTGCGCCCGCGCCTCAATCCCGTGTCAGCGCGCAACCAGGTGCGGTGGCCCCAATTGGGATGGCATCTTCAGCCGGGATTTTCGCTCTAGGATCAGCATTCCTTTTTCTTCTAGGTGCAATTGCATTCGGTCTCTGGCAGAAAAAGCGTAATGGAATGCAAGCTCCGGAAGCCGCTGCCGGACCTGCCTCAATGAAAGGAAGTAGGGAGCTGCGCTCCAGTGAGGAGTTGTTGGATCATGAGACATGAATCTTTATTCTTCGCCATCATAGTGCTTGCATCCATGTCGATCGTTTGTTCAGCCCAGCAGGCAGGAAGCCAAGGAGAGCTGCCTTCGCAAGGCGGTGATTTCTCTTCTAATCCAAAACCGAAGAAGTTACCCAGTGGCGTGATTCTGGTGAACGGCGCTGTGCCAAGCGCCAGTGATTCCAGCACGCCGATTCCTGAAGCTGGGACTATTACTGAAAGAATTTACACCAACAGTTATTTCGGTCTGTCCTTTACTCTTCCACCTGGCTTCACTCAGAAATACGTTGGGCCGCCCCCCTCTGAGAACGGCTTTTACGTCCTGGCACAAATCGATCCGTCTCCGGAATTTCAAGCCGCAGCCGCTGGTTCCATTCTTGTCTCAGCCCAGGACCTCTTTTTTCCTCTTCTACCGGTCTCTGATGTCGCGGAGCTGGTGAGGTTCAAAGCAGCAAAGTTGACAGCCGACTATAAAGTGGAACGGCCACCAACTGAGATCAATATCGCCAATCACTCATTTATCAGCCTGGAATTCTTTGCACCGGCAGCCGAGTTGCATTGGTACACACTGGCAACCCAGATCCGCTGCCATGAAGTGGAGTTCACGTTCACCAGTCGCGACCCTGAGTTATTGGAGAAGCTGGTTGCAGGAATGCAAAAAATTACACTGCCCGCCGGAGCTGGATTGTCCACCGGAAAAGGTGGCGGCAGCGTCCCCATTTGCATCAACGACTACGCGACTCCAGACCATGTTTTGCATCGTGTCAACCCGGTCCTGCGCGACCGCAAGTTCAACCGCATTCCCGTCCGGATCATCATCGACAGGTATGGCAAGGTGAAGCACGTCCATGTCCTCAGCGCCTTTCCCGAACAGGCGAAAGCTATTACCGAAGCACTCTTGCAATGGGAGTTCAGGCCATATCGCGTCAACGGAGAACCGGTAGAAGTTGAGACCGGCATAACATTTGGCCGCTCAAGCCCGCAAACCGCAAAGCCGCCGGCAAACAGAGCAGGCGTTTCAGACTAGCGACCATTCACTGCATCGTTTTGCCTCCAGCTGGCTCTCAATGAGTGCCAAAACGGAACCTTACTCACGTCATTTCTAAGATTTCACATCTTTGTTTTCGCACTTCTTGGTATCAGCCTTCTCCCGCGATACCTCAACCAATTGAAAACAAAAGAGTGACCACTCATTATTCCTTTTGTCAGAAGGGTGCTCGCTCCTCTGACACATTAAAGAATATTAATAAATTCATTGACTCTGCTTCCAAGTTGCTGTAAGTTTCCGTTCGCTCCAGAGTTGCAGGTATCCGTTGCCTGCCCGCTCTGAAGTTGTAAGCGTTCATCCTTCCCGTTCACTTTTGGCAGACAAAGCCTCAATCGTCTGCAGGACGGCTTAGCTGTGGAAACCTTCCCGTCCACTTTTGGCAG
>DASUBD010000085.1:0-3873 GCA_035763445.1 Candidatus Angelobacter sp. | reverse complement strand
TTCTGGGCCCACATGGGCTGGATCATGACCGGCCGCGTGATGCACAACCATTCTGACGCTCTCCTGCCGTACATTCCTGATCTTCGCAAAGACAAGTTCCATACATTCATCAGCAAATGGCACTGGGTCCCAATCACCTTGTCCGGCTTCATCCTTCTTGCGATTGGCGGCTGGAAATGGGTGATGTGGGGTGTGTTTCTCCGTACCGTCGTAGGCCTGCATTCCACCTGGCTGGTCAACTCAGCCACTCACATGTGGGGCCGCCAGCGTTTCCTCACCGCCGATACTTCGAAGAACAGCTTCTGGGTCGCGCTGCTCACCTATGGTGAAGGCTGGCACAACAATCATCACGCTCATCCTCAGTCGGCGCGGCATGGGCTGACCTGGTATGAAATCGACATGAACTGGTATGCCATCAGTATCCTCCGCGCTCTTGGGCTGGTATGGGATGTGAAAGCGCCACGCCTGGAGGCTCTTGAGAAGAAGAGAATTACTCACGCCAATGCCCACGTTGCAGCATCGGCTGCAGGTGGAGACGACTAGTCAGCATCAGTTCTCATCCATTGGCTACATTGATCGACGTCGACGGCCTGCGGTTCCGCAGGCCGTTTTCTTCCTTTTTATAACTCGCACAATCTTCGTTTTTTCCAGGCCTCTCCGCTAGAATTCATCTATCCATGCGTATCACCAGCCGGGCCAAGGCGGTGGCATTCTTCATCACGCTGGGCGCGTGCCTGGTGGGACTGGCCATTTTTCTCAACATCACATGGATTGTCCTGAACTGGCGCGAAGTGGTACCGCTGGTGTTTGGCATTATTTTCTTTTTCGTCATCATTGCAGGGATGGTGCTGAATACCATTTTTCTGGTGCGTGAAATTCGCCGCAATGAACAGCAGGACAGCTTCCTGAATGCCGTAACGCACGAATTAAAAACTCCCATCACCTCCATCCGGCTCTACCTGGAGACGCTGGAGCGCCGATCGGTCGATGACAACAGGCGACATGATTTCTATCGCCTCATGCTGGAAGATACTGACCGCCTGCTGAGCACAGTGGAGCAGGTGCTCAAAGCCAGCGAGGTCCGCCAGCGCAATCGCAGGAAAAACTGGCAGGATGTGAACTTTGCCGCCATTGTCCGCGAGAGCTTAAATCTTGCGCTTCTGCGTCATGGGCTAAAGCCGGAACAACTTCGCTTCGGTTCTGAACCCCCGGGTCAGATTACCCTGATGGGAAACCAGGAAGAACTGCGTACGGCTGTAGCCAACCTCCTGGAAAACGCAGTTAAATACACCGGCGAAAATCGCGAAATTACCGTATATCTTGAGACACCTGATATGGATACAGTCCTGCTCCACGTCCGGGACAATGGAATTGGAATTCCCGGATCCGAGCTCAAGCGCATTTTCCGGCGGTTTTATCGCGTGGGCGGCAGGGGGACTGATAGCGTGAAGGGCACAGGCTTGGGACTTTTCATCGTCCGCTCCATCGTGCGCCAGCATGGTGGTGACATCTGGGCGGAAAGCCCGGGGCCTGGCCGCGGCAGCACGTTCAGCCTTCGCCTGCCGAGGGTGTACCACGTATGACAAAGATCCTGGTGGTGGAAGACGAAAAACACATTGCTCAGGGACTCCGGTTCAACTTGGAGGCGGAAGGCTATTCGGTCACAATCAGCGAAACCGGCGAGGAGGCAGAAGAATTGCTGATGACGGGCAGGGAAAGTTTTGACCTGCTGCTGCTGGACGTGATGCTTCCCGGGAAAGACGGTTTCAGCCTGGCGCAGGGGCTGCGGCAGGCGCAGAACTATATTCCTCTATTGATGCTCACCGCGCGCGGGCGTCCGGAAGATGTGCTGAAGGGGTTTGAGTCGGGTGCAGATGACTACCTGCCCAAGCCGTTCAACCTGGACATTTTGCTGGCCCGCATCGGCGGCCTCTTGCGTCGTAAGAAGTGGCAGCAGCTTGCGGGCGAGCCGGCCATTTCGCAGGCGACGGCTGAAGAAGAGTTTCGTTTCGACGGCAAACTGGTGGACTTTCAACGCCTGCAGCTTAAGAGCGGCGATAAAACATACCAGCTCACGCTGATGGAACTGGAACTGTTGCGTTACCTCATCCGCAATGCCGGCCGGCCGGTAAGCCGCAAGGAAATTCTGGAGCAAGTCTGGAACCTGCATGAGGATACCGATACACGCGCGATGGATAACTTCATTGTTCGCCTTCGACGCTATATAGAGAAAGACCCGACTAAACCTAAACATCTCCTCACGGTGCGCGGGCTGGGGTATCAGTTTGTGGCGGAACCGGAACCGCAGTAGCGCTGGTCTTATCAGCATGGCCTCAGTGATGGCAAGCCGCCGGCGACGATGGCTACAGCGGCACGGCTGATTTCTCTCAGATTTATCAGAGGACATTCGCGCCGACCCAACGCGCGGTGCCACATCTGTTACCGGGCTCTTGGATACACTATGAATGCAGGTTGTACAATATCGCCCTTTGAGCTTTTTACTCCACGGCGCTCCAGGATTCTTATGAGACATCCATTCAAAACGTTCGCCCTCGCAAGTTGTGTTCTTTCGCTCCTGCTGCTGACCTCCACGTACGCGCAGAAACATTCACCACAGCCACAGAGCCACGGCATCATCATCGCAAACATGGACACCTCCGTTGTGCCCGGCGATGATTTCTACCTGTATGCCAATGGCGCATGGATTCAACGCACGCCGATTCCACCTGACCGTTCGCGAATCGGAGTCTTCAGCAAACTTGCTGATCTGACAGAAAAGCAAACTAAAGGCATTATCGAAACCATTTCAAAGAGCAAGTCAGCCGAAGGGTCCGAAACGCGCCAGATCGCTGATCTGTACGCCTCGTTTATGGACGAGAAGGGAATTGAGTCCCGAGGGTTCGCGCCGCTGAAGCCGCATCTTGAGGCCATTGCCGCTATCAAGAACAAGCAGGAACTGGCGCGGGCATTGGGCGAGAGCCTGCGGGCCGATGTTGATCCTCTAAATAATACGAACTTCCATACTGCGAATCTGTTCGGGCTGTGGACGGCGCCGGGGTTTGAGGATTCTGATCACTACGCGGCATACCTGCTGCAGGGCGGGGTGGAACTGCCCAGCCGGGATTATTACCTTTCGGACACACCTCGCATGAAGGATGTCCGCGCCAAATATCACGACCATGTTGTGGCCATGCTCAAGCTCGCCGGCTTTACTGATCCCGAAGCCCGCGCGGGACGCATTGTTGATCTGGAACATTCAATTGCCGAGAAACAACAAAGCCTTGCCGATAACGAAGACATTCATAAAGCCAACAACACCTGGAAGCAGTCTGACTTCGCTGCCAAAGCACCCGGCCTGGACTGGAAGCAGTTTTTCGCCGGCGCCGGACTGGATAAACAGGAGCAGTTTACAGTGTGGCAGCCCGCGGCATTTACGGGTGAAGCGGCGCTGGTTGAGTCTGCTCCGCTTGAGGCCTGGAAGGACTGGCTCGCCTACCACCTCATCGAGGACTACTCTGATTTCCTTCCCAAAGCAGTAGCAGATGAGGAGTTTAACTTCTTCGATAAAATCCTTACGGGCACTCCGAGCCAGCGCCCGCGCTGGCAGCGGGGCATTGGGCTGGTAAATCGTTTCCTCGGTGACGCTCTGGGAAAGATCTATGCGAAAAAATACTTCCCGCCCAAGGCCAAGGAAGAGGCTGACGCAATGGTTGCCAACCTTATTGCGTCATTTCGCAAGCGCATAGAAGCCTTGCCGTGGATGGCGCCTGCCACCAAGGCAGAAGCCCAGAAAAAGTTGGACACGCTGTACGTCGGCATAGGTTATCCCGAGAGCTGGCATGACTATTCGGGGTATGAAGTGAAGGCCGATGA
>DASUBD010000084.1:0-4109 GCA_035763445.1 Candidatus Angelobacter sp. | reverse complement strand
GCCATAATTCCCAGCCATATAGAACGCGTGCTGAATATGCTCGACGGTTACCTCGCCTTTGGGGATGCCGTAAATGGCGTCCCAGAGTTCATCGGTAAAGATCTTCTCCGGGGCATTGAGAGACTCTTTCGTGATTACCTGCGGCGTGATCTTCCCCTCAGAGTTCAGCAGGCCGCGTGATTGCAGAACAGCCCTCTCGGCATCACTCAAGCCGCTGTTTACGGTTGGAACCGGTTGCTGCTTCACGTTGGTGGTCTCACGTGCTGCATCCACAATCTTCTGCAAACCGTCTACCGGCGTCTGCAGCGGAACATTCCCTGCGGCCACATAGGCCGGCTCCGGACTCGCCACCCAGCTCTGGCGATACGAGTCGTAAAGATGGCCCTTCACGCGTTTGGCAAGAATGTCGTCGAGCGTCGGCTGCTGGCCCCTCGGTAGCGGCCCCTCCGGGACAAAAATCAAGCCCAGCAACCGCTCACGCAGTTTGTCAATGACCATGGCGCGTAGCGCGAGAGGGTTGTAGCGAGAGCGGCCGTAAGGATCGCCCTGCTGGTAAATCATGACCGCGGCCATGCCGCCGATCGGCGCGGCATTGCGCAGTTCGCCATCCTTCATTCCCGCCATCACCATCATCAGCGCGTTGTAGCGCTGATAGGCAATCATGTTTGGCGCGGCCATGCCCACCGTCTGCGGATCGGGATAAATTCCTTTGGGATCATCCTTCCACATCTCAATGATGCTGCCGAGATAATCCCAGCGGCCAACGTTGGTGCCCAGCAGCCGTCTCCTCAGGGCCCACGAAATAGCAGGAAGAGTTCGACCCGCATTGCCTTCTTCGTACAGCACCTTGATCTTGAATGTGCCCGCAGGTGCACCAATCGTTCCTTCCACACGCGATAGCAGCTTTTCCAGAATTGCAGCTTCTTCCGGCGTCTGGATCTTTGGGATATAGAAATACACGCCGGTGCCCGCGCGCTTCAGAGCGTCATAGTTGTTGAACACCCACAGCACGACGATGACAACCAGGCCAGGTGCGGGCTGGCCGTCCACCACAACGTGGTCATAAGTGATATGGATTCCCGGCGGCCGTCCGAAGCGCGTCGGCCATTTTCCGGGCGCATTGTTGATCCTGTATTCGCGCTTGTTGCCTTTTTTCAATACCTCATAAGGCTTGCCCGCCCATCGCCCTTCAAAGATGTCTTTGGCGTTCTGCATGGCGGCAAAGATTCCAATCGGGGAGTTGGCGGGTGTCCCGTCAGGCTTGAAGTGAGGCGGTGATGCATCCTCAAAATCGGGCATGTTCATGGGAGCCGGACTGTTCAGCGCATTAAAAGCCATGTCCAGCGGCTGCCACGGGCCGGTCAGCTCCAGGCCCGGATTATCAAGAGGGTGAGCGTCTTTGGGGATCGGCACTTCGTCATTCAAACGCCAGCGCCACTTGCTCTGCGTGCCGAGAAAATTGTCGATCATCCCTTGGACGATCTGGCGCCACGTCCATGACTCGCCCGTTACTGGATCCGGAAATTTCTGCTCCCACTTTGGCCAGCCATACTTTTCGCGCACCGAAGCAGGCGATTCCAGCGTCTCCCGTCTGGCGCTGAGCGCGGCTGCGATGTCAGGACGCAACTCACGAGTGAGGGTGGTAATGGCCTCTTCAACGTTGAGCTGGCGGCCGTTGACAGTCTTGTTACCGAACAGTTCTGGGAACTTCTCGAGAATGTCCTTGCGAACCATGGCGCTGATGCTCCTCAACTTGGTTTCGGCAATTCTCTCGCCGGTACGGCACAAAGGATGGAACGGGGCAGGTCGTTCAGAAATCACTTAAGATGAATTGCCCCGGCTTCCGAGTTGCTGCGGGCTTCCTAATCCAACCGTCAATTCTACGCCACAGCAATTTAGTAAGGCGAGGAGCATAATGCATCGGCGCTGATCGAAATAGCCCTGGGAAGGCGAGCCTCTATATCGGCGAAAAGTCAGTGTTGATCTGTCATCAGAGGTAAAGTTCTGGCATCTGCTATGCTTAATCCAAGTTTCTGGAGAAGGTGCATTTCCTGATGAAATTCAAGAAGCTACTGCTGCTTTCACTCCTGCTCCCCTTGCTGCTCGGCCTGGTGGGTTGTCCAAACAGCACCAGCATTGCGGACATCAACAAAGATCCCGGTCATTACGCCGGCAAGGATGTGACGATATCGGGACAGACGTCAAATTCTTTCGGCGCCCTTGGCAATGGTATTTTCCAGATCAATGACGGCACTGGAAGCATGTGGGTTTATAGCCAGAGCTTCGGGGTGCCCACTGATGGCGCCAAGGTTGACGTCACAGGCAGGATTCAAGAAGGCTTCAGCTTCGGCGGACGCAGCTTCGCAGTGATTCTGAAAGAAACTAAAGCGCGCCATTAGACGGGTGAGCTGGTGATTGGAGCAGTCACTCTGGGATTGCTCCTGGCTGCCAGCCGTGTGGTCGCGCTCTGAACCGTAAGACGGTTCCGGCCCAGGAGTGGAAGCTGCGAGCTGGAATGCGTCCGCAACCTGCTTGCGTGATAAATTTGTTCACCATGGAAGCCGATTTCCGCAAGCGCCTGCAACTCATTGTGATCATTTCCGTCGTGCTGGTTGCTGCCCGCACGGCTTACATCTTTTACCAACGGCATCAGCCTCTGCCCCAGAAGAAGGCTGAAACGTATTCCACCAACCTTGACGACTACGTTACGTATCCTAAGGTGTATCCGTTTGATCTCAAATCTGCCAACAAAGAGATGGACGGAAAGACCGTGTGGGTGCGCACGGGAAACGCGGTTCCTTATTACCGCTACAACGCGGCTTCTCATACCGCGGAGCTGAGCCACCAGGCCGGCTTGCTGCCTCCGCTCGAAAAGTTTCAGATCAAAGACGTGATCCTGCAGAAAACGCCCAGGTCTTTGTCGGAAGGGCAGGTCGCGGTGGTGCAGAAGCAATTCCTTGCCGTCTTCGATTTGACGGGAGAGAAGGGAACGTTTGCCGCACCGATTGGAACTTCTGTTGGAGATGACAACAACTTCACAGCCAATGATGTTTTCTTCTTTGCAGACCCGCATGAACTCTACAAACATTGGCCGGCAGACGTGTGGGCCGCCATTGATCAGCATCAGGCCAAGCAGGGTATGAATGAGTTACAGGCCGGCTTCGCATTGGGAACTGCAGGGGACGTGAGCAGCGGGGACTACGGCAACCGCAGCATCGAATACAGCAACAACGGCAATCCAGTAAAGCTCACATTCGAAAAGAACCGTGCCGTAAGCGTGGAGCCGGAAAAGAAATAGCTTTAGCTGCGCTTAATCCGCGCTTGAGCTCTTGCGAGTCTTCTTCGGCTTAGCCGATTCCGTCTCGTTTGAAACAGCAGCTCCAGTCGATGCTTCACGCACGGACTGCGGCGGCTTCTTGGCTTCGGCCAGGCTCATCTTCAGCGCCTCAAGAATGTCGATCACTGGAGCCTTGTGCGCCGGAGCAGCAGTCTCGACGATCTCCTTGCCTTCAACCTTGGCCTTGATCATGGCCATGAGATTTTCGCGGTAGTTGTCTTTATATTTTCCCGGCTCAAACGGCGCCAGCAGGGATTCAATCAGCATCTTGGCCAGCGCCAGTTCTTTGTCCTGAACTTTGCTGGTGTCGGTACGGAATTCTTCCACCTGCCGGATCTCATCTTCGAAATACATGGTGTGCAGAAGGATGCCCCGGGCGCCCGGGCGCAGGATTACGATGTGCTCGCGGTTGTGCATGGCAATCTTGGCCACACCCACGCAGCCGCTCTGCTTTAGCGCTTCAAACAGCAGGGAATAGGGCTTCTCACCGGCTTCATCAGGAGCAAGATAGTAAGAGGCGTCAAAGAAAATGGGATCCACTTCGGACGTTTTGACGAATTCAAGGACTTCCATGGTCTTGGCCGTCTTGGGCGCGACCTTCTTGATTTCCTCGTCGTCAATGACTACGTACTTGTCTTTTTCGTACTCGTAGCCTTTTACAATGTCGCTGCGCTGGATGGGCTTGTCCTCAAGCTGGCAATAGAGGACCTGCTTCACACGTGAGTTGTCGGCTTTGTGCAGCTGGTTGAAACTCACCGTCTCACTGCGGGCG
>DASUBD010000083.1:0-9757 GCA_035763445.1 Candidatus Angelobacter sp. | reverse complement strand
TGAGACTCGTGGCCGATGCGCTGGGCGTAAGTTTATTTTTACTGTTGAGAGATGATTCAATTGTTCTATCCGGATGACACAGTTCAGCTTATTCAGGCCATGCCCGAACATGAGCTCCTGAGCGGTGCGGAAGGAAGAGTCCTGAAGGCTTCCGAAGAAAAGGATGGCCAGCCGGTTACGGCAGAAATAATGTTCTACAACAATTCGATGGGGACACGGCTTACGTTGCCGGCCGAGGCTGTTCAACTCTCAATTTCCCAAAGCACCCAGCAGCGCACCGCAGTGTTATGGGGTATTGAACTGGGACCCCAGTTGCTGGTTGAGACTGCTCTGCATTCAGTCCTCGACTGTGGGCTCACCATGCGGGAAGGCTTGAACGTGGCCCGACTATCCTACTTGCGCCACGACCGCTGGTGGAAATGGGGAGACCTGATTCGTGACCCGTCCGGAGCCCAGGCCGCAGCGCTCTGCCCCACCTGGGACGGCGGTGTGGTGGGATTCTCCGGGACGCAGCGCTTTCAGCTTGAGTTCAGACTGAATGGCCGAAACGGAGCTTCTCTGCTGCTGCATGAGCGGGAGGCCGCGTACGCGGCCCAGATGCAGGACACATCTGCGGCGCTGGAACTGGCGCGTGTGCTGATGAGCCTTTGCATAGATACTGGCGCGCGATTCTGTGCATTCCCCGTGGCCGACGCATGGCTCATGGATGAACAATGGACATCTCTCATGCGCGCTCCTTATTATCCGGATTTTCTCATCACGCCTGAGACAGATTTCCCGCATGACTATCCGCAGTGGTTTCGCGCTGCGCGCCTCAGCGGAAACGGAGTGATCCTCACTTCGTTGCCAGTCGCATTCTCTCCGGGAGAGGCGCCGATTGAGCGTAGTGAACGCGACCTGAAACTGGATTCGCTGCGAAAATGCGAGGCCTTGGGCGAAAAATATTACGACCAGATGTACGAAAGCCACTCCGGTATCACTGGTCTCTACAGCAGTGCAAAAGACGCGTTCTCTGATGCCATCTCTCTGGCAAAAGAATTGGGATTGCACGAGGAAGCAGGAAAGCTGGAAGCGCGCCTTGATCACATCAAGAATGTGTTTCGCAGCCAGTTCTCGTGAAAATTGCCAGCGACTGAAACGCAGAAGAGCGGGGAGTTAGTGCCATGTAAAAGAGACGATCAGCAGGGAGCTGAACAATACACCTTGCAAGAGTTCTGAAAATCCGAGCGCATAAAAGTCGATTTTGGCCGGCTGGCTTATGGTCCACACCACGAGCCTTGCTGCGGCGGGTACAAAAACAAGCGTAAATAGCGCCGGTACGTATCCTGTAGCGGAAGCGATGACGGCAACCAGGATCATTGCCAAATGGAGCAGGTATACCTTCCAGCCTGAGCGAGCCTTTTCCGCTCGTGAGGGTGCGTTGGCTGTGTGCACGCGCAGCTGGACGTATTCGATCTGGCATGCTGCGAATATCCAGTTCGCGCCCCACAGCACCATGGCTGTAAGATCAACCTTTCCTGAAATCACATAGTATGCAGCGGCAGCTGTTGAACTCAGAGCGAGTGCGCCAATGACCTGGCGGATGACGCGGAGAGCGCGCAGCCGGGTGAAGAGCATCCGAGCTGCAAAACATGCTCCAGCCAACAGAGCGAAGAACAGCACCTTTCCGCGGCCCGCAATAAGAAGTTGTATGGCGCAGGTGACCGCAATGAAACCCGTGAAAATGATCCAGGTTGCCGCGAGCTGTTTCTCTTCCGGGCTCCGGGCTTTCAGCGGTGCGACGCCGAGAAGAGCTTCGAGTGGCTGATAAGCCAGAAATGCGGAGGCCGACGCAGCGCAGAACCAGAAGATTGCTGTATCAGATAGGCCCGGATGCTTTGCTATCGCCACAACCGCGCCGGTGATCAGGGGCAATAGCCAGAGTCCCCAGGAACCATGCTCGCGCGGAACCAGGAGCTTCCTGGTTTGCGGCTGCGGGAAATGCAGAATTTTGGCTGTCTTGGGGGCTCGAGCGGATGTTTGGCCGAAAGAATTCATCGCGTTGCACTGATGAATTATGGCTCTGTGATTGCGAATTGACTGTGACAAACATCACGAGTGCCCGCAAGCCATTGCGGATAATGTTTGCCGGCGGGATCATCCAGTGACTTTTCAGTTCACGATTTTAAGGAGATTTGCTAAAAGGAGCGTAGTTTCTCAAGCGCCCATCGTGCGTGATCTGCAATGACCGGATCTGGGTCGGCCGCCATCCTCTCCAGCTGTGGAATAAATTCCTTGTTCCCGCTGTTGCCCATGGCAATGGCCACATTGCGTTTCAGACCACTGAATTTTGCGCGCTTCACCGGAGAACCACGAAAAATTTGGCGGAAACTTTCCACATCCATCTTTGCCAGCCATTCAAGATCGGGTTGAAACAGGTTAGGTCGTGGCTGAAATTCGGGGAGGGAAGACGGAGGCACGTTTCCAGTCTTATTGTTCCATGGGCAGACATCCTGGCAGATGTCACAGCCAAAAACATGATGGCCCATGCCTTCGCGCAGGTTCTCTGCGATTTCTCCGCGTTTTTCTATCGTGAGATAAGCAATGCATCTGCGGGCATCCATCTTTCCCGGCCCCAGGAGCGCCTCTGTTGGGCATGCATCAATGCAACGTGTGCAACTCCCACAACGGTCGGCTGCAGGCAAATCAGGCGGCAACGCAAGAGAAGTGAGAATTACGCCCAGGAACAGCCATGATCCCAGTCTTTGATTGATCACGCATGTGTTCTTGCCGATCCATCCAATGCCGGCATGTCGAGCATAGACTCGTTCCACTACAGGGCCCGTATCGACATACGCTCGCGTTTCAATTTCCATGGTTTCCTGCGCTGCCAAATCACGGATGCGCTGTTCCACCTGACGCAGCCGGGGCATCAGGGCGTCGTGATAATCGCAGTCACCCCAGGCGTAACGGGAAATCCATCCTTTACGTGGATCTTTCAATTGCACCGAATAAGGAGGATCTGCACTGTAGTTGACCGCGCATACCACAATGGACCGGGCCCAGGGCACCGCATTCTTAATCGCAGCGCGCTTCAGTTCGCCGCTTTCCGTGCGTTTTTCCATGTATCTCATCTCGCCGGCGTGGCCTGCATCAATCCATTCGGAAAAAGCGGCGAGTTCAGGAAAGTCGCCCGGCTCGAGAGAAGCAACGCCTGCCCGGTCAAATCCGGCCGCCAGCGCGGCATCTTTTATGGTGTTCGCGAGTTCTTCCCTTGTCAGCACCTGTCTCCTATTATCTCAGCCGGAACATTTTTACCGGTGAAGGTGGCTTCGCAGCGCAAGAACAAAGGTTCCAAGCTCGAACTGGTCTGGTTACGAGAGCACCCCACGATGGTACTAAGTAGAATTAAATCTTTGTACCTCAAGAGTGTCTCTCTAAACTGAAATTTGAAAACAGCTGAAACATTACAGCCTGAGCCGCCGAATCGTCATCTCAATACTGAGCTGCTGTTTTTTTGGGCGGCGCATATTCGTTTGCGGATCTGGCGAGGTCTTGCGAATGCGGAATAATTATGATTTGTAGCTTCTGTGGAACTGACAACAGGGAGGGGAACCGGTTCTGCGGGTTTTGTGGCGTTAGGCTGGAGCGACGCCGGGCTGAACGACGGGTGCAAAACGACAGTACGTACCTGAAGTGTGAAGCTTGCGGCAACGTAAACGAGCCTGGTTACAAATTCTGCGGGATGTGTGGAACCAGAGTGGAGCGCCGCATGGCTGACAGGCGCGGCTTGGGAGCGTCCGTGCGCAGCATGAATGGCTCTTCGGGCAATGTGATGGTAGCTCCTCCCGAAACTTCTTCCGTCAAAGTTGCCGGTGAGCAGTCAACGTCTGCTGCCCGTGAAAGTGGTTCGGATTTTTCCCGGCACTCTTCTGCGGCTCCCATATTTCGCAGCGAACCGGTTGAACGCGTGACTGCGGAGAGGAGTGACAGGTCCGGAATTCACGGTCCGTCATTCCTTGGCCTGAATGACGAAGCGGAGGAAGACACTTCCTATCTGATGGAGGATGAGCAGTCTTCGGGCAGCGGTTTGAGAAAGCTCGTTTTGCTGGTCATTCTAGCGGCCATAGTGGGCTTGATCTTTGTGCAGTACAGATCGAGCCTGCGAGCGACTCCGAAGGCTGCTCCATCGGCGCAGCCTACGCCGTCTGCTGCTCCGCAAAATCAAAGCCAGCCGTCCACGGCCCCGTCCGCGGTACCCGACCAGTCGCAAGTGCAGCCGGGAAGCCAGTCTCAGCCGGGCGCGCAAAATTCTTCTCCGGCCACGGCTGATCCGGCGCAGGATTCTGCGCCTGCATCACAGGCGCCGCCGGACAAGTCTGAGACTATGGATTCACATATGAATCCAACCAACGTTGCGGAACGGACGCCGGATCCGCCGACAACGGACAACAAAGCGCAAGCTGCTGCCAGCAAGACGTTCGACGCGCCTGTACCGGAAGAGCAGAAACCAAGCCCGTTGTTGGTTCGCGCCCAGCAGTTTCTTCATGGCCAGGGCGTAGAGCAGAATTGCGAGCAAGGGCTGCTATACCTCCGAGCTGCAGCACAGAAGAATGAGCCCGCTGCTGCAGTTCAAATGGGCGCCCTCTACGCGAGTGGACGATGCGTGCATCAGGACCGCGTAATGGCTTATCGCTGGTTCAACTCAGCGCATGAACTGGAGCCGGCCAACCAGTGGATCCAGAGAAATATGGACCAGCTTTGGGGACAGATGTCAGACCAGGAACGGCGGCTCGCCGGATACTAACCGGGCTCAGATGCCCAGTTTCTTGACTTCCTCGTTGTAATACTTGCGGTAAAGAATGTCCCACTCCTGCGTGCCCTCAGTAATGGTGCGCTTCTGCGTCTCAATTTTTTGTCGTGCTGCCTGATCCAGCTTCTCCTCTTCCTTCAGCAGCTCTTCCAGAATCCGTCTGACTTCCATGCGGATGGTATTGCGGTCCTCAACGAATTCCACCTGATCAAGGGACGCCAGCGCGTCAGCCACGGTATGAGCAAGCTTATTCACTTTGTCGCGCGAGAGTCTCACAGCACCGCCTTGTATTTGCGGACCAGTTCATTCTTCACTTTCTTGAACATTTCCTGGTAACTGGCTCCGGCACGGCGCATTTCGTCGTCGTACTGTTCCAGAATCAGGCGGACCTCATCATTGATCCGGTCTTCGAGTTGGAGTTCTTCCAGCATGGCTGAGTTCAGTGCTTCACTTACCGCTGGCACGTTGTCAGCTTCAATGAACTCGCCCGCCATCAGCTTTTGGGTCACTTGCCGGGCCAGGTACCCGACGTATTCCTTAGAAAAGAGCATGCTTTTTTGAGGTATCTGGTTGAAAAGAATAGTGTAACACACCAATGTGAATCGCATTGGTTCTGCATGACCATGGCTTGCAGCCAAAGCACTGCAGCGGCGCCAGAGTGCGCGCCGCCCTCAGTACTTCTTGCGATGGTGGTGGGAGGTTTATGCCTGGCGAAAAGCCGTCTTTCAACTTGCCTTGTGAGCCAGTGATTTGTCCACATATTCGCGAATCAACCGGTTCAGCTGCCCGGCTGCCGCCTTCAGTTCCAGGCAGGCGCGTTGCGTTTCTGCACTTACTTCCGCCTGGCTCAGGAGATCTGCCCGGCCTATCAGGATAGTGAGTTGGTTATTGATTGAGTGGATCAGTTCCCGAGATGACATCTTCTTTTCCGACTGGCTTCGAGCTTGAATACTCGCACATCCATCACTTCGTAAGGCGAGAGTTTGTGTTTTGTTACAGAAACAGAACCTTACGGTACCAACGTAATTGGAATTGTTTTTGAGAATTTGAGCGTGATTTGCGGCTTTTTCCGCTTAGCTGACAAGAAGAAACGGATGAGAAACGCAGGCCAAGTCGAAAGGAAAAACCGCTCCAGGCTTGGAGGAACTGAACTGAGTCGCAGGGTGATTTGTGCAGTTCAGAATCCTGAAATGTTAGTATTCACTGGCACACTTTCATTGGATCCTCATGAAAATCACCAGTAATGCCCTGAGCCGGCAGTGGCACAGGTTTGAGCGCAGGCGAAAAATCCAAATTGCGCGAGCATTTTTCGTATTTTGCTCTCAATTCCTGCTGTCTTTGGTTCTTATCACTTGCTGTTGCCTTCATGTGATGGCAGAGCAGAACCATTCGTCTGCGCCCGTGGTAGTTCAGCCGGGTGCTCCAGGTCAGCCGACAAAGAAACTTCCTGCCTCCACCACGGGAAAATTGCCGCCCCGTTCGCAGGCGGAAGTAGATTTCATGCAGGGCATGATCATGCATCATGCCCAGGCGGTTGAGATGACGGCACTGATTCGCTCTCATACTGAGAACAAGGATCTGCGGTTACTGGGGGCTCGTATCAGTCGCTCGCAGACGGATGAGATCCAAATGATGAAACGCTGGTTGACGATCCATGGAGAGTCCACGTCCATGGAAATGCCAGGCATGCCCGGCATGGACAAATCCGGCCATCCAATGCCGCTGATGCCCGGCATGCTTACGCCGGAACAGATGAATGCACTGCGCAAAGCCAAAGGCCAGGACTTCGATCAGCTGTTCCTGACCGGCATGATTCAGCACCACAATGGGGCTTTGACCATGGTGAAGGACTTGTTTGATACAGCGGGCGCTGGACAGGATGCACAGGTATTCAACTTCGCGACGGACGCGGACAACAGCCAGCGAGCCGAGATAAGGATCATGAACACGATGTTAGAGAAGGAATTTCCGGAGGAGAAACGATGAACAAAGTGCCCAGGATCGCCCTGCGTGTGACGGCCGCGGCGGTCATCTTATTCTGCACTTCTGCCCAACTACCTGCTCAGGCACAGTCGCCTGCGCCTTCACCATCACCCTCAGCCTCACCTTCAGCCCAGGCGCCAGATGATGAGGAACGCAATCCATTTGCGCCCGAGCCTGCTGCTCCTTTACCGCCCGGTATGACGGGATCAGATGTCAATGATCCGCGTGCCAAGCTGACTCCGGGCCTGTTCGATGCGGGAGAAGCTGCCATGGGCATGAAGCACCTGCTTCTTCTCAAGAAGCCCCCGGCATTTCAACTCGGCACTTCTGACCCTGACGATCCGAAGGTCCAGCAGATCCTGAGCCGGTCGGGTGCGAATAACCTTTCGAAAATCCCCAAGCCCCTGCACTTGATGCTGGCACAGCTTGCGTTCGCGAACTCCGATCTCGCGTTCAAGGGCAACTACCTCTTTCAAGGCAATTTCTATGGCATGAACATCTATGACATCTCCAACCCGGCAAAAGCCACTCTGGTGACCTCAATGGTCTGTCCCGGCGGGCAGGGCGATGTTTCTGTGTATAAAAACCTGATGTTCATGTCTGTGGAGACCCCCAATGGCCGTATTGATTGCGGGACGCAGGGCTTTCCTCCGGAGCCGCCGCCTACTCCCGAAGAGGAGAAAGAGAAGAAACGTCATGTGCCGGTTGCCCAGAAAGACCGTTTCCGTGGCGTAAGAATCTTTGATATCTCTGACATTAAGAACCCGAAACAGGTTGCGGCAGTTCAGACATGCCGCGGATCCCACACCCATACCCTGGTCATCGATCCCAACGATAAAGACAATGTCTATATCTACGTCTCAGGAACCTCATTTGTGCGGAAGCCTGAGGAGATGTCCGGATGCTCAGGAGAGGAGCCAGACAAGGACCCGAATACCGCGCTCTTCCGTATCGACGTAATCAAAGTCCCGTTGGCTGCGCCGCAGGATGCGAAGGTTGTGTCTAATCCCCGCGTATTCATTGATCCACGCACAGGAGCTGTCAATGGACTGAATAACGGCGGCACCCATGGCAAGAACGGGACAGAGGAGAAGCCGAAGGAAACCAACCAGTGCCATGACATTACGGTATATTCCGCCATCGGCCTCGCAGCCGGCGCGTGCTCAGGAAACGGAATCCTGCTCGACATCAAAGATCCCGTAAACCCAAAGCGCGTGGACGCGGTCAACGATCCCAACTATTCCTATTGGCATTCCGCTTCATTTTCCAACGACGGCACCAAGGTGGTGTTCACGGATGAGTGGGGCGGTGGTCTGGGAGCGCGTTGCCGTCCGACCGACCCGAACAAGTGGGGCGCGGACGCCATCTTTGACCTCTCAAACGACAAGCTGAGTTTCAAGAACTATTACAAGATGCCCGCAGCGCAGAGCGATACGGAAAACTGCGTGGCTCATAACGGTTCCTTGATCCCCGTCCCTGGCCGCGACATTGAAGTGCAGGCCTGGTACCAGGGCGGCATCTCCATGATGGACTTTACCGATCCTGCGCACCCGTTTGAAATCGCTTACTTTGATCGCGGGCCTATTGATCCGAAGATGCTGGTGCTGGGCGGCGACTGGTCCGCGTACTGGTATAACGGCTACATTTACGCTTCAGAGATTGCCCGGGGACTGGATGTGTTTGAGCTGACCCCGAGCAAGTTCTTGACGCAGAATGAAATCGATGCGGCTCGCTCAGTTCGAGTAAATGAGCTTAATGTGCAGAACCAGCAGAAGATTGAATGGCCGGCATCGCTGGTAGTGGCGAAAGCCTATGTTGACCAGTTGTCGCGCTCGCAAGCCCTGCCTGAGAACAAAGTTGCAGCGCTGCGCAAGGCAATCCACAGCGCTGAAACATCGCACATGAGCAAAGGAAGCCTGGCGAAGCTGAAGAACATGGCGCCAGATTTGCAAAAAGACGCTGGCAGCGTGACGAACTCAGCCGATTCGGCACGGCTTCATGCCTTAGCTGCAATTCTGGAGCATCCAGCAGCCTAGCAATCGAGCAGGCGGCCTTCTTGTCACGATCACAGCGGAGCTTGCCGCTTAGATCGCTAAAGAAGGCCGTTTGCTTTTCTGATTGTTCTGTTTTTTTAACTCGTCCGAGCTTTAGTTGTCTCCCGTGCTTGTCCCGGCGCCCCACATGATGTTTGATCCGTTCGTTGTGCCGGCGCCCCACATAATATTAGTTCCAGAACTCCCGCTCGCGCCCCACATGATGTTATTGCTCCAGATTGTGTCGAAACCGGAAGAAGTGTCGGCGCCCCACATGATATTCGATCCGGACAAGACGCTCGCGCCCCACATGATGTTGCTTCCGGAAGAAGTCGTGGCGCCCCACATGATATTGGAAGCAGAGCTCATGAACACGCTGCTCCCGTACACAGATGGAGCAGCCCAGGTTGTGCTGCTGCCCCAGACGCTAGAAGGATCGTGCGCAAGAAAGACGTTCCCGCTATTCGAATCGTAGACGGCCGTTGGCGACATAGCTGTGCCCGCAGCAAGATCGGTGTTCGCCAGAGCTGCAGCCAGATCAAGATAGCCCGCGCCCACCGTGAAAATGTCATAGTGGCTGGTGTAGGTTAGTCCCGTGGAAGGATCATAAACACTGCTGCTCTGAGGAAAAGTCTTGCTCGCGCTTTTCATCAGGCGCGCTTTGACCTGGTCCGGTGTGAGGGTGGAATGTGCCTGCAGCAAATCCGCTACAGCGCCACTGACAACGCCTGTGGCCATGCTGGTTCCGCTCAGCGTGAAATAGGCAGTAGAAGGACTTGAGTTCCCGCCGTACACGTAATAACTCCATGGCACCAGATTGCCTGGCTCCGCGCTGTACAGGACGGTGTTACTTGTTTCTGTTGCGATAAGCAGGTTGCCCGGTGCGACGATGTCCGGCTTTACGATATGGTCGATCAAGGATGGGCCTTTGGAACTGTAGCTGGCAATC
>DASUBD010000082.1:0-11389 GCA_035763445.1 Candidatus Angelobacter sp. | reverse complement strand
GACTTGAGCGTTTATCGCTGGGTCAGACGCAACCTGCGCCATCCCCGAATTGACTGGCAAACCGCCTTCTTCCTGATCATCATCGCTCTGCAATCGGCACGGCTGGAAGCCCGCTATGCGGCACCCAAATGGCTCTGGGTTCTCTACCTTCCATCACCTGTCGCAATGTTTTTTGTGTTTGCCGCCACAGTCGCCACTATCGCTATCCCTATCAAGATCTGGAACAACGCCCGCATTGAAATGAAGCTGGAAGAGCAGGAAAAACTTCTTCTTGAAGCGCGCATGGACGCTCTGCAGAGCCAGATCAATCCGCACTTTCTCTTCAACACCCTGAATTCGATTTCCTCGCTGGTGCGCTTTGATCCTGACCGCGCCAGGGAGCTGATCCTTAAGCTCTCAAAGATCCTTCGTCGTCTGCTGGGTAAGCATGATGAGTTTGTGCAGTTTCGCGACGAAATTGAATTTGTGGATGACTATCTGGAAATCGAAGTGGCACGATTTGGCCGCGATAAGCTGCGCGTCTACAAACACCTTGATCCCAACACGCTGGACGTGGCGGTTCCCTCCATCCTGCTGCAGCCGTTGGTGGAAAACAGCATTAAACACGGACTATCGCCCAAAGTGGATGGCGGCAGCATCACGATTCGAAGCCGGCTCCAGGAAGGCAAACTCATCATTCAGGTGGAGGATGATGGAGTAGGCATGAGCGCGCCTCCGGCCGTTGCGGCGCAAACAATGGCTTCCGGCCGCGGCATTGGCATGATGAATGTGGCAGAGCGCCTGCATGTGCTTTTCGGAGATGAAGGCAAGATGATTGTGCAGAGCCGTGATGGTCACGGCACGCTCGTCATGCTGGAAGTTCCGGTGGTGCAGCAGGATTTACTGGGTGAGAGCGCATCCTCTTCCATCTATGCTGCGCGCTCCAGCACGCGTTCATAGAACCGCTCGTACTCGGGAATAATCTTGGTCGAACAGAACCGTGATTGCGCTTCCCATCGGGCAAGCATTCCCATCTCACGCAGACGCTTCTCATCGGAAAGGATGTCAATGGCGCACCGCGCCATTGTCTCTACATCACCGACATTGGCCAGAAACCCGGTGCGTCCGTGCTCAATCACCTCCGGAACGCCGCCAACGGCAGTGGCAACGGCAGGGACTTCACATGCCATACCCTCAAGCGCAGCCAGACCAAAAGATTCCAACTCGCTGGGCACCAGCATAAGGTCAGCAATCGAGAGCTTTTCATTTACCCGGTCGACTTTGCCCAGAAATTCAACTTTCTTCCGCAGCCCCTTTTTTCCTACCAGCCACTCGGCTTGAGAGCGCTCAGGGCCATCGCCCATCAGCAACAGTCGTGAAGGAATTTCCTTCTGCACGCGATCAAAAATTTCAATCACGTCGCAAACTCTCTTTACGGGCCTGAAGTTGGAAACGTGGACCAGGATGCGCTCCCCGTCATGAGCGAATTCACCGCGCTTTTCTGCGGCCTTTGGATCGCGGCGATAGGTATCACAGTTCACAAAGTTGTAGATCACCTCAATTGGATTCTTGATTTCAAATTCCTGCAGAGTGCGCTGCTTCAGCCAATTGGAAATGGCGGTGACGCCATTACTCTGCTCGATAGAATAGCGAGTCACTGGCAGATAAGAACGGTCCGCGCCCACAATGGTGATATCAGTTCCGTGCAAGGTGGTCACAAAAGGCAGCTTGCGCGGCATCTCCATGGCGGCGAGCATCTGCCGGGCAAGCAAGGCGCTTACAGAATGTGGTATGGCATAGTGGACGTGGAGAATATCCAGGTCATAGATTTCAGCAACTTCCGCCATTCGCGTGGCCAGCGCCAAATCATAAGGCGGATACTCAAACAGAGGATATTGAGAAACCGTAACCTCATGGTAAAAAATCTGTGGATGCTGCGTGTTCAGGCGAATGGGCGGCTGATAAGCGATGAAATGGACCTCATGTCCGCGGCTGGCCAGCTCAATTCCCAATTCTGTCCCTACTACGCCGCTGCCGCCATACGTGGGATAACAGGTTATTCCAATTTTCAAACAGGTTCCCCTTGCTGCCTTTCGATGCTAACTGGCGAACCGGGATGCAGTTTCTTTCCTGCTTGCGACATCAGGAATAGAGGTCAGCGTACGAAATCAGCGCTATTTTCCTGCGCGAGATTAGACTCTTGACGCCGGGCGAGGTAAGCGCTTCCAATTCGATCTCGCGCGATCTCATCAGGCGCGTGCCTGCGGCCGCCAAGTCGGCATCGGCATAGCCTGGATGGCATACCAGTTCCCAAGTCCCTTCCGGCAAAGCTTCCAGAATTGACACCAGCATTTTGGAGTCGAGCTTCCCCGTGGCCACAATGCCGACTGTACCATCAGTTATCAGCATTCCTTCTTCCTGAACTGCCCGGCGAAAAGCCTGGCCAAAGATGCTGAAACAGGTAACGCCGGCAGAGCGAAGCCACATATCTGTACCGCGCGAAAATAGCGAACGAGGCCAGCATCGGCGCGGCTCAAATGGATTGCGCACTGCCCGCACGCCGCACGCTTTTGCGGCACGCAATACAGGACGAAGAACGCTCGGGAACATGTGCGTGTGCTTGTGGCTGTCCACGTGGGTCACATTCAACCCGGTGGATTGAATTTTGCAGATCTGGGCTTCGGCTTCCTCCTGGATCTCTTCAGCGGAAAACTTGTTCCGTACCGCCATAATGGCAAAGTCTTTCAGGCTGCTGTGGAATCGTGGAGTCCCATGACTGAGTGTAGGAGTATTTCGACTGAGAGGTTCGCCATCGATCAAAACCACGTGACATCCGGTGTGAAGCCCGGGCTGTTGTTTCGCCACGTCCACCGCCTGCTGAAAGGCGCGTGAATTGGCCATCACGGTGGCTGACGTGACTATTCCTTCACGATTCGCCTGCGATATGGCGCGATTGACTCCCGAAGTAAGACCGAAGTCATCTGCGTTGACAATCAGACGGAGCACTCCAGAGAGTCTAACAAACGGTCGGACTTTTCAATTGAACAGGACGCCGCGAGTATCAGGAAACGGCCTGAATCTCTGGGAGATCAAGAATCTGTCATCCCGAACTCCGCCGGCAGAACTTGCACCATCCGCAGTTCGCGAAGCTCGAGATGACGATTGCTATTCAGAATGGCCTATTCCTGCTGAACGAAGCTAAGTTCGCATGTGGCGAAGCAGTCTTGCTGTCAGCAGCCTGACTCTCCGGTATGCTGGTCTCCATCAGGAGAAGGAGCGCCGGTGCAACGTGAAAAAGTAAGAAATCCGCCACTTACCGAATCCATTTCCTTCTGGGTCAACTCGCGAGCATTGGCACGGCTAAGAACTCTGTTCTGCTCGTTCATCTTTTCTCCTTTCTTTTTGTTATCAGCGTGAACCACCATCCCTGAACTCCGTCCACGAAGCTACTTCGTTGCGGGGATTCTGGAGTCAACAGATGTTAATGGACGCTCAGGAAGATCCATGCTTCCTGAGAAATTTGGAAATTTAGAGCAGAATCAATCTGCTCTTAGCAGCCTGCCTCGAACGGATGGCTGTCGCCATCAGGAGAAGGAGAAGAGGTGCAGAGCGAGAAGGTGATAAACCCTCCGGTCACCGCATCCATTTCCGGCTGCGTCAACTCGCGGGCATTTGTACGGCTAAGAACTCTGTTCAGGTCTTTCATTTTTCCCCTTTCATCACTTCAGTATTAAGCTCAAAGTGCACATCTGCCTTGTTTTGGAAAAAAGCGGTGCTTTGAGCAATACGTGAAGCTCAGGCGGATTTTATCGCTGAACAGAGAAACCGGACGGTGTGAGCGGGATTAGTTTTGTTTTCGGAACTATGCTGTTCTGGAGACCGGCTGCGGGCTTTTCTCTTCCAGAAACATCTTGATCTTTTCCAGCAACGTGGGGAAGAGTTCCTCTTTTTGCAGACATGCAACTACATCTTTGCCGCCATCCACAGGACCGTATCCGGTCACGATGATGACCGGGACTTCAGGATGTTTTTCGTGGACCTTGCGGGCGAGTTCAACCCCATTCATTCCTTCCATGCGGAAGTCAGTAACAAGAATGTCAAAATCCTCTTCATCGAATTTGCGCAACGCGTCTTCACCGCTATAAGCGCTGACGGCACGATAACCCTGCATTTCCAGGATCTCGCAGCTTAAACGCGCCAACACTTCATGATCATCGACAAACAGGATCGCTCTCATGAAACCTCCTCCGGAGTATCTGGTGAACGATTGCTGCTGAGAGGCCGTGGGCAGAAGTCCGGCCTCCTTCTTTGGTTTCCTCACAAGCCAGAAAAGATGCCTGAGCTGCCGCTAATTTTACTCCTTCCAGCCAGGCACTTAGCGCAAATTTCCCGCAAATAAGCGCCAAATTGCGTCTAATCTCCAGTCCGCGGCAGGTACAGGGCCGGAACATCACTGTTGTGGACTAACTGGTTGAACGCGGGTACTTCCGTAGAGACAATCTGCTTCCATGCAGCCAACTGCTGGTCGAGCCTGGCGCGGAGCATTTTGAAAACGTCATATTGCTGCACACTGGGAGCACTGTCACCGTCCTGAACAATGCCGGCCAAACTATCCAGCTGCTCATTCAACATGTTAGGGAATGCAAGGTTGGCCTCTGAGCCTTTCATATCGACCTGAATCAGCTCCTCTTCCACAGGCGCCATCTTCTTGTCCAGAACACCAGCCTGCTCAACCAATGCTTTAAGTTTCGGATCGTCTTCAAATCTGGCCTGAATACCCTTGAGCTCAGTCCGCATGGTGCGAATCTGGTTCACGGCCGTATGCAGATCCTGATTAGCCTCACGCACCTGACTTGCCAGCTCAAACTGTTTTTGCAGGTCTTCAGGCGTCACATTCTTGGCCCGCGGATCAACCACGATCTGCAAGGGCTGAGTCTGGCTCTGCCCTCCTACGCTCAACTTCACTGTATATTCACCCGGCACGGCAATTGGACCCTGCGGCCCCTGATCACTGTAAAATGCGCCTGGAATGGGCACAGGCGCTTGCCAACGAAGATTCCAGGCGTAACGGTTCATACCTGCGGATGCCGGTATGGTTGTAACCTCTTTCACCTGATCCGGCCATTCCGGCGGCTGTTCAAAGCCCTTCTTTTCTTTGCTGGAAAGGCTGCGAACCAGCTTCCCTGCTTTATCGAAAATCTCAAGTTTCACTTCATCCTTTGGAGCATTCTTGAAGTAATAGCTAATGATTGCTCCTGCGGGCGGATTGTCTCCCACCGGCCCCCTGCGATCCACTTGGTCAGGGTAATGCAGCCTCAGGGCCGTTTCCGGCTTGAAGAGGATCATGTCATTGTTTGCCGATCCGCCATCAATCTGCCGAAGCGGCGTGATATCGTCCAGCACCCAGAAGGAACGGCCATGAGTAGCCACCACCAGGTCGTCTCCGTGAATTGCAAGATCGTGGATGGGAACAGTAGGCAGATTCAGCTTCAAGGGCTGCCAGTGACCTCCATCATCGATCGAGAAATACACTCCTAATTCTGTCCCGGCGAAAAGCAGCCCTTTACGCCTGGAGTCCTCACGCACCGAGCGCACGTAAGCGCCCTCAGGTATACCGTTTGCTATAAGGATCCAGGTCTTGCCGGAATCACGGGTGCGGAAGATCATGGGACGGAAATCATCTGACTTGTGGCGGTCGACCGCGATATAAGCAGTTCCCGCATCGAAGTGCGATGGTTCCACAATGCTGACCATGCTCCATTCCGGCATGTCTTTGGGCGTCACATTGTTCCAGTGCTGGCCACCGTCAGTAGTGAGTTGCACCAGGCCATCGTCAGTGCCGGCCCAGATTATGTCCTTTTTGACGGGTGATTCCGCAACAGCAAACACCGTGTCGTAGTATTCAACACTGGTGATATCAAGCGTAATTGGGCCGCCGGACGGCTTTTGTTTAGATTTATCGTTGCGGGTTAGATCAGGGCTGATCGCTGTCCAGCTCTGCCCCATGTCAGTGGATTTGAAAACCCGTTCCGCTGCCGTGTAGAGAACTTTGGGATCATGCGGCGATACGAGCAGCGGTGATGTCCAGTTAAACCGGTGCAAGAGCTTCTCTGCGCCGTTTCCGGAAACGTCGAGCGGATAAACCGATATATCCACCGTCTGCTTCGTGCGCCTGTCAAAACGCGAAGCGTACCCCTCCGCGTTAGCAAACACAATGTCCGGATCAGGAGGATACGGCGCGATATAACCGCTTTCACCGCCGCCAACTGCATACCAATCCTGACGCCCAATCACTCCATCGTCGTCAAAACTCTTAATGGCAATTGTGCTGTTGTCCTGTTGCGCCCCATAGATGTAATACGGCCAGCGGTTATCCGTGATCACGTGATAGAACTGGGCGGTTGGCTGGTTGTATTGTGTGGTCCACGTGGAACCGCCATCAGTGGAAACGGTGGCCCCACCGTCATTGCCGTTGATCATTCTTCGCGAATCGTCTGGATCAATCCACAAACCGTGGTGGTCTCCGTGCGGAGCCGGCAAAAGGTTGAAAGTGCGACCGGCATCGGTGGACCGAAGCATTCCTGTGTTGAGAACGTACACAGTATCGGCAGATTTTGGATCGGCAAAGACGTGGGAGAAGTACCAGGGCCGCTGCCGTAAGCGGCCATCTTCGTTGATTCTGATCCAGTTGGTGCCGCCATCGTCTGAGCGATAGAGCCCACCCTGTTTGGATTCAATCATGGCGTATACGCGGTTGGAATCGGCCCCAGAGACAGAAACTCCGATTCGTCCCATCATCCCAGGAGGCAGGCCGTGCCCCTCCAGGCGCGTCCAGGTCGATCCTCCGTCGGTTGACTTGTAAAGCCCGCTACCCGGGCCGCCGCTGTTCAAGCTCCAGGGATTCCGGTAGACCTCCCACAGCGATGCAAACAACGTATTCGAATTGTTAGGATCAAAGACTATATCGATGGCGCCGGTCTTATTGTCCTTATAGAGGACTTTTTGCCACGTCTTTCCGCCGTCGGTAGTGCGGAAAACCCCGCGCTCTTCGTTCGGTCCATAGGCATGGCCCAGCGCCGCCACAAAAACCACATTCGAATCTTTGGGATCAACGATCACTGCACCGATATGACGGGAATCTTTGAGTCCGATATTCTTCCACGTCTTGCCATCGTCGACGGACTTGTATACGCCATTGCCATAGGTGATATTGCCGCGAATGCAGGCCTCGCCGGAGCCTGCGTAAATCACGTTGTGATCGGAAGGAGCTACAGCGATGGCTCCGATGGAGGCGATATCCTGCTGGTCAAAAAGCGGCTGCCAGTTAGCCCCGGTATCAGTGCTCTTCCATACACCACCGGAGACAGCGCCAAAATAGAAGACGTTCGGCTCTCCAGGTACACCGGTCACCGCCAGCACACGCCCGCCGCGGAAAGGTCCCACCTGTCGCCAGCGCATTGCGCCAAACAGCTTTTCATCCACCAGGGGTGCAGGCGCGCCGGGCTTTGCAGCCGCAACTTTTTGCGGCTTGGGCTGCGCGCCGGTCGAGGATTTTTTTGCATGTTTTTGTTCGGACGAAGCGTTGGGCGCGGTTTGCGCTTGCGTGGACAGTGAAAGCGTGAAACAAGCAAGGAAAATCAGGCAAATGCCCTGTTTCCGGAAGATCATGGCTGAGACCGGCTCCTCAAATCAAGTAAGTTGACCGATCATGATACGCTTTCGCCAATCCAGTGTGCATCCAGCCAGGCATGATTCATGTTGTTGCTATTGAGTCACGCCAACTGCTCGGAACGACGGAGGCCGCCCATGAGGGCAACCATTCGATGCGAATCACGTTGAGCTAAATGTTCGAACCCAGGAGCCAATGCCGATTGGGTTACGGTTTGGAATCAAAACCGACTAGACCATCCCGGTAATCGATTGTGATGGTCATCTTCTTGAGAGTGGCAAACCCGATGAGGCCGGAAACCTCGGTTCCCAGGTCTTTGCTGATTCCATGGAGATCAAACGTAATCATGTTCTCGTGCGGCTGGACGAAGCGGGAAAACTGCAGCACCGTTTCGTCGGCGGTAAAAACGTTACTCACACTGCCGCTCATGCCGTTGACAGGAATATTCGAGCTGCGAACCGTGCTTACGCTGCGGGCCATCCCGGGCGACATGGAGTTGGTGGAGGAGCCGGTATCCAGTGCAAACAGCCCGTGCGCGGTGTCGCCCACGCTGGTAGGCATCAACATGATGTGTCCGAAACGATAGAAAGACGTGAAGGAATCGTTATTTGCCACAGCTGGCATCGGTTCCAGGCGGAGTTTGCGAGAGGGAAAGTCAATGCTGACCAGATAGTCTTCAAAAACATCAGTTCCAATCAGGCCATCGTAATCCGGATTGTCCCGCGGAGAAACGTGCACCTGGCAATCATGAAACTCCAGATCGCCGATGGTTACCTTATCGATCCAGGCTTCGTATCCTTTGGCCGGACCGGAATTCCCTACCCCTTCGAGTGAGTGTTCAGAGAGCATGACGGCATGGGCTTTCTCCGCCAGCCTGCGCGAAATGGTAAGGCCTGAAGCGCCGGTATCGAGCATTACGTTGGCGCTGACATGACCATTCAGTTTGACTTTCAGTGAAAATGCGCGTGGGCCGTCCTGCACGCGGGAGACAACCGGCTCCAGCCTGATCTCGCTTTTCGGCACTGGATGGGCAAGGATCCAGACTTTGCGTCCGTTCAGTGCTTTTAAAAAATCAATGTACTCACGCTCATGGCGCTCCTTCTCCGCATCATCGTGATACTCAGCCATTTGTTTCTGCAACGCGGCAACGTTTTGCGGAAATGGCAAACCCAGCGCCCAATAGTAGAGGATGTCTCCGTCCCCGGAATCGAGGTCGTGGGCGCGTTCAAAGGCCTGGCGCGACCTTTTACGGTGTGACCCGGCGGCATCGATGCGGCCCATTCCCATCCACGCCCGCGCGCACTTTTCATCCAGACGAATCGCGGCTTCATAACGCTCCCGCGCTTCTTCGAGCAGGCCGCGCCGAAACTTCACGTCACCATCGGCGGCCAGCACCAGGGGCGACTGGGCCAGAACCTGGAGTGCATTTCTTGAGGCCTGCTCAGCCGCATCAACTTCATCGAGCTTCAGCAAACTGTGGACTAAGCCGGCCTGCGCTTCGGCAAGCGATGGGGATTTTTCGACGAGAAGCTGATAGGAAGCGGCTGCGGCATGGAAGTCTCCCTGGATAAATTCCGCTCGTGCAGTGGCCAAGGGTCCTGCCGAAATGGAAGCGGTCCCTGCACGCTGGGGCGCTTGTGCCACCACCAACGTTGCCCAGAACAGAAGAACAATAGGACGGAGTCGGACCACTTGAAAAGAACGCGCCTCAGGAATGATTTTGCGGCTTATCTCACAGGAAAGCAATCGGTTTAGCGGCTTAAGGATGAGAATGGGGGAAGGGCGCAAAGGAGGCGCCCTTTCCTGGTTCAAGCTCCTAATCGAGTTTTGTCGCCAAAACCTGAATCTGAGTTGTTTTCTTGCTGTTGGGATCGTCAATGCTGCTGATCAGTTGAGGTTTACCCAAAACGAGAACCGTAGATACGCTGAAGTTACTGTTACGCAGTACTGGCATGCCGGAGCTGCGCGATTCATTATTTTGCTCAGGCAGAGCAAAACTGCTCATTTCCATCCTGATGGTTCCGGTTAACCTTCCTGGTTGCTCCAGCAGTGTTGCCCAGACATTAAAGCCCACATCCAGATAATTCTGCTTTTCTCCCGTCCCAACCGGAACGCGGGTCCCAATCCGAAGGGTGCTCGGCGGATCGTGCCTGCCTGCGCTGGTCATAAGCACGAAATTGCGCTGATTGATGCGTTTTCCGTCTTCAACTTCAAAAATCTTGAAATCAAGCTTGTACGTTACCGCTGGTTGGGCATCAGAGACGGCTGTGGCAGGTCTTGCGCTTGTATCCTGTTTTTTGCCTTCTTCTTCCTGTGCAAGGCACGCCAATGTTGCCAACAGCAGGAAAATCAGGGTAAGAATTTTTTTCATCACGCTCTCCTATTGATTATTTCTGATACTGCCATTGCTGTTCTTACTGGAAAAAAGTCCGCTATCATCGGCAAACGCCACATCGTCCGGCGGAGGATCAGGATGACTCTGGGCCTGAACTTCCTGCCGAGGCGTACCTGCCAGATACCGCAGCAAAAGCTTTTCCTGTTGCGACAAGGGAGACGGCGTTGGGAAAACTTCCTTCTTCACCTGCGCCACCTGGACTTGCCGACGCGGATGTTTAACACTGCGACCAATAGCGGGCCCTGGTCCCAAATCTCCCTTTGGGGCGGGAATTGTGCGTTGCTGAGCCGATCTCTGAATTTGTTTTTTCGCAGGATGCGACCGTCCTCCATAAAACGAAAAGGCGATCAGAGCAGCGGTCATCACCACCGTTACGGCACCCACAGCCCACCACCAGCCCAGGCCCATCCACCGTACCTTCTTAGCCCTACGCGCCTGTCGAATGGTCGCCAAGACTCTGGTCTCCAGCCCGGGACGGGGTTCCGCAGTTGCGTATTGCGAGAGCAACGAATCCAGCAGGTCATCCAGCTGTCTTTCCTTGTGCGGGTCAGCCATGTTTCTGTACCTCCAGCAGGACGGCAAGCTTGGTTTTCAGAAGCTGGCGGGCGCGGAACAGGCGAGTTCTCACCGACTCAGCCGGGATTTTCATGATCTCGGCAATTTCGCTTGAGTTCAGTTCCTGAACTGCAGAGAGCTCGATGGGCTCGCGCAACTCATCCGGAAGAGTCCCTATAAGCCGCTCAAGAATGTCCTGCAGTTCCCTGCCCGCAACCAGCTGGTCCAATGGGAGCGCCGGATCAGGGAGACGTTCCAGGACGTCCTGCTCCAGCAGGTCCCGTTTCCCCGAGCTTTCCTCTTGAAGCGGCTTTCCAGAGCGCTTGTCAAGAGCGGTAGTCCAGGCGATCCGCGCCAGCCAGGTTTTGGGATTTCGAATCTGGTGAATGCGGTCTTGAAATTTCAAAACCCGCAGAAAGCATTCCTGAACAGCATCTTCGGCGTCGTGATGATTTCTCAGAATGGACCAGCATATGCGGAAAACCATCCGCATATGCTGAGCAACCAGAGCTTCAACCTGCTGCGCCTGCCCAACGGCCACGCTGCTGTTTGCCCCGCTCAGGGCTGCGTCTCCAAGAATCGCCTGTTCGGCCATTTCGCCATCCTACAAAGAAGGACAGCGTGAGAACGCGAAGTGTTTCAGTTTTTTGCAGATCTGCCCGCTGGCAATGCCCCGCATTCGGACTATGGTGACAGTCCGCTCGACGTTAGGTTGACCCTATCGGTAGTTCGAATTGATCTTAGAAGGATTTTTATTCCCGGGCTTGCTTGAACTCGTAAACCTTGAAATC
>DASUBD010000081.1:0-2672 GCA_035763445.1 Candidatus Angelobacter sp. | reverse complement strand
CCGCATTCCGCACCAGACCCGAGCCCTGTCCCGCAAGAACATCCTGCTGCGTGACCGTAACACCTGCCAGTACTGCGGGGTCATACTGTCTTCAGGAGAGTTGACTCTGGACCATGTTGTCCCGCGTTCGCGGGGCGGATCCTCCACCTGGGAGAACCTGGTGGCCTGCTGCCATCCCTGCAATCGGCGAAAGGGAAACCATCTCTTGACCGAAACAGAGATGAAACTGCTGAAGGAACCCCGGCCATTCACCCTTCATACCAGCCGGCACATCATGCGGATGATTGGCCGTTCCGACCTGAAGTGGCGCAAATACCTGTTTTATTAAGAGTAACTAAGGGGAACATCTCAGACTGCCTTTGCCGATTGTGAGTATGCCGATTCACAGGGTAATTTCTTCCGCTCGCTATCTGTCTTCTAAACTATTGTCATTGCACAACTTACAGTGAGATCGCGCTACGAGTGTGGCAGCTAAACTGCAACACTGATTAAGGCGGAGAATAGTGTCTTCGTCGCCACTCTCAAATTTGCGTTTCGCAGGAAGCGCGGCAGATACATCAAAAAACTGAGGAGCAGGGATGCCAGAAACTGTTTTAGACCAGGTTATTGTTCGCCTGCGCGAAAGCGCGGCGGGACTCTATCCGGAGCGCGGCGAATTACGCAATCTTCGTGTGGTGGGACATACTCCCAAGAACGATCACTTTATTTACGATGCCAGTGCTGACTTTGTCCAGGGCAGTGAACGCATTGCTGTCAAGATCTACCGTCCCGGAAAATGCGGCGGAAACGCCAAAGCAGTGGCCCGCCAGGAAAATGGCAACCTTCAATTTGTGTTGCAGTGTACGCAGAAAAAGAAAATCAGCGGAACTCCCCGCGTGCTCGGCGATTTCAGCGAATATGGCGCTGTGGTCACGGAGAAGATTCCCGGGCTTCCGCTGCAATCCATCATCATGAAAGCGGCCCTGCTTCCGGGCTTTGCCGATAATGGCAGCATCGCCCTGGTCGCGCGCCGTGCAGGGGAGTGGCTCAAGGCGTTTCACAAGGCCACTGCGGAAATGCCGGAGCCGTTCGACGGCGGCGCTCTCATGAGCAGCCTGGAGAAACTTTGCCAGAGCTGCATGGATGAAGGGCTGGATCAGCGGTCCGTGACCGTGATCCTCAATGGCACCAGGAATGTGCTGGCTCGCGCCAAAAAGTCATTGCCCAGCTCCGCCGTCCTGGGTGACTTTACCCCCCTCAATGTGGTGGTCATGGAAAATGGAGTAGGCTTCTGTGACTTCGCCCATATGAAGCGTCGCGGCAATTCTTTTGAAGATCTGGCGCAGTTCCTCGCCTCAGTGGAAGCGCTGGAGAAGTATCCTTTCTGCAACCGTTCCATCACCAGCCAGATCCAGGAAAATTTCCTTGATTCCTATGGCATCAGCCAGTCAGAATCCGCTGTTTTGCGGGTCCTGAAGATGAAGGCTCTTCTCGGGATGTTTGCCCAGGGACGGAACGTGAAAGAGAGTGCCGCGCGCAAAAAGGTAATGTGGGCCAATGTGATGAAAAAGTTCATCCATCAGGCTGCTCAAAGGTCACTTGCGCCGGCCGCAGCTTGAGATAACATACTCAACGTTCCGTTCATCCTATGTTTACAGGCCGCTCTCAGCGGCCTGTTCCTTTGCCTAACGTTTCTTGCGTCTCTTTGCAGGAGAAGATTTTCGAACTTGCGATTTAGCCTTAGCCGTCTTTCGTCCGAACAGGAATTCGCAGGAGCTCATGTTCACCCTGGCGCCGCTGAACTGCACGCCTTCCGCTTCCAGCCGCAGCCGCTGTTCGAAGCCGGCTTCACCAGGAAGAGCAATTCTCCCTCCGGCAGCTAGCACCCGGTGCCAGGGCAGTCCATGCGATTGCCTTAACGCCCATACTACCTGGCGGGCTGCGCCGGGATATCCAGCAGCTTTGGCGACCGCACCATAACTGGCGACCTTTCCGCGCGGGATTCTGAGAATCGTCGCCCGAATTCGGGGAAACATCCCCGGATTTCCGGACTTACCTGGATTGCGTGGGTCTTTCCTCAGCGGCATCGAATCTCCGGCAAATGGGGTCAGTCTGCCACCTTGTGTGCTGCGCCTTGCAATACTGTCTTCCAGGTCACGCCCCCGTCATCTGACAGCATCACTTTGAAAATTTCTGTTTTCGGATCAGTAAATTCATTGATGGTGCGTACCAGGGTTTTCTTGCCGTTGTTCTCAACGCTTGAACTGTAGAGCCATTGATTCCCGTTGATCTGTATCACTCCCACGGACGGAGCGGGCTCTTCCCCTTGAAAACTTGCATAGCCGTACTCAGCCTTACCTGGGCTGTAGCTGTAGACGGTCAGCTGGCGGCTGACCGCAGCTCCCATGGTTACCTGCTGTTCGCAGATCAGATACTCGTGTTGCGGCGACCAGCGGCACTCCAACTCGGAATGTACTTTGCCCCCATTGGAAAATGTACCTTCCGTCTGCCATTTACCCAGGAATGCCCCCAGCTTCTTCACCGGGTCATCGGCGGGCTTTTGCGCCGCCACAGATAGGCTTATCTGGGCCATCAACAGCACCGCCACAGCAATTTTTATCGGATGAAAAAATGCGTATTCGTCTTTTGCATTCATAGGCAAACCCAAGAAAGTAATCCCCGTTGATTGATGG
>DASUBD010000080.1:0-5917 GCA_035763445.1 Candidatus Angelobacter sp. | reverse complement strand
GCATATTCGCGCTGCGTGAGGTTGATCTGCTTTCCGCCGCGCGTCACCATGTGACGCATGCGATCCAGTTCCAGGTCTTCCACACTGAGCTTATCGAGCAGTTCCTGCGGACGGCGAAGCAGTGCATGCAGGCGAGCCAGCAGCTCTTCAAAAGAGAAGGGTTTTACCAGGTAATCATCGGCGCCGGCCTGCAAACCGCAGACCCGGTCAGAAACGTCGCGACGCGCACTCAGAAGCAGGATGCGCATGTTGGATCCTGACTTCCGCAGCTTCTTCAGAACGGTCAACCCGTCCAGTTTGGGCAAATTCCAATCGAGAACGATTGCGTCATAATCGATCTCAGTGGCTAATTGCAGGCCTTCCTCTCCGTCTCCTGCCAAATCGACAGCAAAGTGGTCAGCTTCCAGACCCTTTACCAGTGTACGTGCTACTTTCGGCTCATCCTCAATGACCAGAATACGCAAACTCCACCTCCCGCTTTGGTGGAAGCGATGCGCTCACTTCAGTGACGCGCAAAGCCCATCCGCTTGAACCCACTTCAAATTCGCTGAAGAGAAATCGCCCCTTTTAATCCAGCTCTGGTTGAATGCAAAGCTTCCCGGAAGGCTGATTTCTGCTCGTCTAGTAGTGAACCCGGACTTCAAACCGTTTCAGCTTTTCTCTCTAATTCGTGGACAATTTTCAGTTTGGGACTGGACTTTGATTCCTTAGGTTTCGGGCTCAAAGTACCTGTCTCACTTACCACGAAAGGACAACTCGCAGCCATGTACTATAGTGCCGAAAAAACCAAAAATACAGGCTCATTAGAAAAATTAATTTGGGCCTCATCCTGGATTTTTCTTGGGCTGCATCACTCATTTAGACATTGTCCTTTGGTGCATGTTTTCCTGTTCATAAGTACATGTACCTAACCTGTGCAGAAGTACAATAGTGCGCTTTAATAATTTTGGCAAGGAAAATATCTATAGTATTTTCAGTGGCTTAGAAAATATCTTTACTGGCCGGATTAAGGCCGAATCACTAAGGTTGGCATTTTAATCTCGAATTAATCCAATTCTCACGATCGAACATTGGAATGACAATGCAGGTTTCCGGAAAAAAGATGAAGTTGTTGCGAATCCGTAGACCAAGTTTTGCTTTTCTTCCTTAGGTCTTCCGCCATCAGACGCTCGCCCGTGATGCCATGCCTGGCGCAGTAGATCTTCACCAATTTTGAAATTCTGCGGCTGTATTCCGGCGGCAAGAACGCACGCTGCGAGTAACGCGCGCGATAAATGGAGAGCAGATGCGGGAACTTCTTTTCCACGAACGGCAAGAACACCTGCAGAGCGCAATCCTTCAGAAAAAGAGAATTCACGAAGACAAAGGCTGCACCTGCTTTTGAAGCCGCCATCACCAGAGCTTCAAGGTCGGCTGGAGAGTCCGTGATCGATGGGAGCACAGGAGCACAGTTAATGCCGGCGCGGATGCCTGCCTCCGTCAACTGGCGCACAACTTTCATGCGCAGGTCCGGGCGCGGGGCACGCGGTTCCAGAATGCGCGCAAGGTCCGTATTCATGGTGGTAACCGTCACGCAAATGGACAGCTTGTTTTCGCGCGCAACTACCTGAAGCAAGTCTGTGTCCCGCAAAACGAGCGTACCCTTTGTGACCATGCCAATTTCCAGTCCCTTGTGCCGCGCCAGTTCTTCTAGAATCGCGCGGGTTATGCCGTATTTTCTTTCCGCAGGTTGATAAGGATCAGTAGCTGTGCCGATGGCGATGGATTCGCCGTGGCGTACTTTCTTAAGCTCCTGGCGCAAGAGCCAGGCTGCATGCTGTTTGACGAAGATCTTGCGTTCGAAATCGATGCTGTCGCGCAGTTCCATGAATTCGTGGGTGTAGCGGGCGTAACAGTATTTGCAACCAAATTCGCAGCCACGATAAGGATTGATCATCCAAGTGAAAGGCACTCGCCGGGAGACGCAGCGCGTCAGCACGCTGCGGTTTTCAATGGTCAAATATTGGACTTCATGGCCTTCGGACAGCGCTTCGCCATGGGCGGCAAGCCGGGCGATTCCGACCAGCGGCTGATTGGGTTCGACTTGGGGGAAGAGCGATGCCATGGTGATTCGTGTTTTATTCGCTTCTATGATTATAGGGACGGGCAGGGAGTTTTTCAAGGGAGGAAAGGAATCAGGCTGCCTTGCCAGCGCCTTTCTTATACCGGCCCATAAGCTCCGTTTGGCCCACGACATGACCCTTCAGGGCTTTTTCAAGCTCGGCCTTCGTGGTGTTCTCACCCAAATCAAGTGAGCGATCAACAGCATAGAGATGGAAATAGTAGCGGTGCGAGCCTGAGGGCGGGCAAGGTCCGGTGTAGCCGGATCTTCCATCATCATTTTTGCCCTGAACTCCACCTCCCGGGAACGTTGAATTTTTTAGCACGTTCTCTGGGATCTGATGCAGTGTGGCAGGAAGATTAAAGAGTACCCAATGAGTGTAGCCACCTCTGTGCGGCGCATCAGGATCATGCAGTATCAATGCAAAAGTCCTTGTGCCTTCCGGAGCCCCTGACCAACTGAGTGCCGGTGAGATATTTTCCCCTTCGCAAGTAAAACGTGAAGGGATGCTCCCTTCCGCTTGAAACGCATTGCTTTTAAGCTGAAACATGGAAGCCTCCTTTTGCGGCGGTGAAATATTTGAACCGGCAGGCTGGCTTGATCCGGCCGAACACATCGATAAATAAGTAATGATTAGAAGAAGAATGAGACGACTGGCAGACAGCATGGTTACCCTCCGAAGATCGCAGGCGAGCCAGTTCCCCTCCTTGTTTGGATGCGTTCCGGGCCGCTGCGTGGTTCCACCGAATCAGATGAGACTTGCGGCCTGTTGTTCCACGAGCCACAGCAAACGGCCAGATTGAGGGCGAACTCGTTGGATGGGGTAAAGGTACTTCTCCGGCGAGTTCACTATATCGCGAACGATGGGCGCCTTGTTTTCGCCAGCGATAATGATGAGCACTTTGCGTGCCGAGTTGAGCACAGGAAACGTGAGCGTGACGCGGTCAGTCTGTAATTTCTCAACATGATTTGCCACTACGGTCCGGGAGGTCTCTTCCAGTGCCGCGGTTCCGGGAAACAATGAGGCAGTATGTCCATCTTCTCCCATACCGAGCATCACCAGGTCAAATTGAGGCAGCTGACTCTCTTGAAGTGAAAAAAACTCCCGCAGTGTGGCTTGGTATTGATCAGCAGCCATTGGCGCGGCGAGCTCCGCCTGGATGCGATGAATGTTTTTCGCCGGAATCGGCACAAGGGAGAGAAGGGACTCATTGGCCATACGGAAATTACTATCAGGATGGTCAGGAGGAACGTGGCGTTCATCTCCGAAGAACACAAAAACCTGTTCCCAGGAAACGGAGTTAGCGTATTTTTCGGCCAGAAGGGAATAAACGGCTCGAGGCGTTTTGCCGCCAGACAGGGCGACACTAAAACAGCCCCGCTCGCGGACCGCGCTGGTGGCGCAATTCACAAATTCGCTGGCAGCGGCACGATTCAACGCTTCTGTGTCCGACACGACCGTCATCCACTCAGGAAGTTTAGAAACGCTACTCTGGGGCATGATCCTGATCCTCAAAATCCTGATTATTTCATTGCTACAGCCATGAGACCCATTCGCGCAACGGCGTAACGTGCTGCGCCGATGACGCCGACCTGGTCATTGTTGACGACCTTGACGGCAATTTTTTCCAGCAATGGCTGCATGCGTCCCTTGCTGATGAACGACTGGAGAAAAGCAGGACCCTGCAAGCGCGGGAGGATGCGGGCTGCGATGCCTCCGCTCAGGAACACGCCGCCCGTGGCCAGGAGTTTGAGCGCAACATTGCCCGCTTCAGCGCCATACACGCTGACGAAGATGTCCAGAGCATGCTCGCAGATGGCCGCTTTACCGTTCATTCCCACATGAGAGATGACCACAGTTGGGTCGGGGGCATGCTGGATTTCTTCTTTAAGCCAGTCCGGCTCCTGTTCGGTTCCGGAATCGCGCAGGAACTCATAGACATTGCGCAGGCCAGGTCCGGAAACGATGCGTTCATAGCTTACGCGTCCGAATTTCTTGTTGAGGTAGCGCCAGAGATCCGTTTCCAGATCACTTCGCGGCGCAAAATCACAATGGCCGCCTTCACATGCAAACGGCTGGTGCCGAATGCCGTCCCAGTAGAGGCCGGCTTCACCCAGGCCCGTGCCTGCTGCTATGAGAGCAGCATTTCCTTCACCAATGGCCGCGGTATTGAGATGAATGAAGTCTGCAGCATCAAGGTCATGAATTCCCGATGCGTGTGCCTGGAGATCATTGATCAGCCATACGGCCTGAACCTGAAGGAGCTTGGTGAGTTGAAGAGCGTCAACAACCCAGGCCAGGTTAGGGGTGGAGACCTTGCCGTGCATCACTGGACCCGCAATGCCGAAGCAAGCGGCAGAAATATTTATGTTTTCATTGCTGAGAAAAAGACTGATGATCTCATCGAGGCTCTTGTAGTCACGGCTGGGATAAACGCGATCCAGAAGTCTGTTCAGACGATTCTGGTTGAGTTCGAAGAGTGCGATTCGTGTGTGGGTACCTCCGATATCCCCAGCCAGGATCATTCAGGAATTTTCCTCCAATACCGTTCATCGCGAGCGATCAGGTCGTCAGCCTCAGCGGGGCCCCATGTGCCTGCATCGTAGTTGGGAAAATCACGCGGCGGCAGGGCCTTCCAGACATCCAGAATCGGGTCTACCACGGCCCATCCTGCTTCCACCATGTCAGCACGCTGGAAAAGCGTTTGATCACCCATGATGCCGTCGTAGAGCAGAATCTCATACCCGGTATTGGGATTAGTGCCGAAATAATCCGTGTACTTGAAATCCATCTCCACGGATCCGACTTTCATCTGCGCGCCGGGTACCTTGGCGCCAAAGCGCAACGAGATGCCTTCGTCGGGAGCCATATGCATCACGATCTGGTTCGGTTTAAGGCTACTAACCGGGGTGTCACGAAAAAGAACTAATGGCGCCCGCTTAAACTGGATGGCCACTTCAGTGTGACGCGAGCCCAGCCGTTTGCCAGTCCGTATATAAAAGGGAACACCTGCCCAACGCCAGTTGTCGATTAAGAGCTTGAGGGCGACAAACGTTTCCGTTTTGGAATCTGGCGGGACGCCTTGCTCCTGGCGATATCCCGGGAGGCGCTCGCCGGTGATTTCACCCGAACCATACTGGCCGCGCACGGCATAGCGCAGCACGTCTTCAGCGCTGAGCGGTTGAACGGCGTGCAGAATTTTGGATTGCTCGTCATGCACTGCATCTGAGCTGAAGGAAATGGGCGGCTCCATGGTAGTGAGTGAGAGCAACTGAAAGAGATGGTTAGGCACCATATCTCGCAGCGTGCCAGCCATGTCAAAGTAGCCACCGCGCTTTTCAACTCCCACAGTTTCCGCCACGGTGATCTGCACGTGATCAACATAACGGCGGTTCCAGATGGGCTCAAAAATGCCGTTTCCGAAACGAAAGACCAGAATGTTCTGGACTGTTTCCTTCCCCAGATAGTGATCAATGCGGTAGATCTGGTTCTCCGTGAGCACCTTGCGAACCTGCCGGTTCAGCGCCTTGGCGGAATCGAGGTCGTTTCCGAAAGGCTTCTCAAAGACAATGCGGCGCCAGTGCCCATCTTTCTCACACGCCAGGCTGGAGGCTCCGAGCTGATCCACAATCATGCCGAAGAACACGGGGCTGGTGGCAAGATAGAAAAAGTAGTTGCCATGCGTATTGTGGGCCTTATCCACCTCTTCCAGAGTCTGGCCCAGGTGCTCGTACATCTTGGGATCATCAAATTCGCCGGAGACGTAATAGAGGCGCCGCAGCAGCCAGTCTTTCAGATCCTGGTCCACACTGCCG
>DASUBD010000079.1:0-5537 GCA_035763445.1 Candidatus Angelobacter sp. | reverse complement strand
TCATGTTGCTGGCGACTTTCGCAGTCGCAGCGGCGCACGGTGTTCCGGAGCAAACCGCGACACGGAATTCCACCATCACAATTCATGTGGGCAAGACCGGACTTTTCTCCGGCCTCGGCCACAATCACACAATTTCCGCGCCTATCTCACGGGCAATAATCAATCCCCAATCCAAAACTGCCTCTATCACCGTACTTACGAAGGAGATGAAGGTCCTCGATCCTGAAGCTTCTGAAAAAGACCGTCAGGAAATCCAGGCCACCATGCTGGGGCCTAAAGTGCTGGACGCGCAGAAGTATCCTGAAATCCACTTCACCTCCACGCACGTAGAGCAGACATCTGCCGGGGAATTTAAAGTCACTGGAAATCTTGAACTTCACGGGGTAACCAAACAGCTTGAGTTCCCTGTAACCGGTACACAAGAGCATTACACCGGCAAAACAAAACTCAAGCAGACGGACTTTGGCATTCAGCCCGTTTCCGTGGGCGGTGGTACGGTCAAGGTGAAAGACGAAATCGAACTGGAATTCAATGTCTATCCGGAAGAGGCGCATCAGACGGCACGTTGAAGATGCATCACGATGACATCAGAATGGGACTAATAATGAGAATTGCAGCACAACGCTGGACGGCCCTTATTATCGCTCTTGCAGTGGCAACCCTGCTGGTTGCCACGCTTCGCAGTGCAAAGACCGCTGCAGCCGGCCCAATCACGGCATCTTCGGTGGCTAAACGCTCGGTCATCGTGGAACTCTTCACTTCTGAGGGCTGCTCCAGTTGTCCGCCAGCGGATGAATTGCTTGGGCAGCTGCGGCAGGAGCGCAACTCCAACGGTGCGGAAGTGATTCCTCTAGGCTTCCACGTGGATTACTGGGATTCACCCGGCTGGCATGATCGTTTTGATTCCAGCGCATTCAGCCGTCGACAGGAAGATTACGCGCGCAAATTTCACCTTGACGGCCCATACACACCACAGATGGTAGTTGATGGTGAATCTGAATTTGTGGGTAGCCTGACGGGACGGGCGCGCGAGGCTATTGCACAATCCGGCGCGCAGCCGCCGGACGCAACTGTAAGCCTCTCGCTCAAAGAAAGTGAAAATCTGCTATTGCAGGTAAACAGCTCTCAACCGGCTGATGTGATGCTGGCCATTACGGAAGACAATCTTACGACCCGGGTGGGCGGCGGTGAAAATGACGGGCACACCCTCCATCACATGGCGGTAGTGCGGGAACTGCGCCGCCTGGGCCAGGTACGCGACGGCAAATTTTCCTCTGCCGTGCAGCTCACACTGATTAAGGAATGGAAGCCTCAAGACCTTCGCGCCGTGGTCTTCGTTCAAAATGCTGACAACGGCAGGATACTCGGAGCTTCTTCCCTCAAGCTGGATTCATTGTCCCGGCCGAATGGAAGTTGACGGGCTGTCAAGTTTGGCGGTCTCCTGCAGAAACATCGGGTTGTTGGGAAACTCATCGTGCAGGGCGGCAAATTTTTTGCGGGCTTCGCTTCGATTGTTGCGGCGCAGATCATCGTATGCCAGAAGTAACCGTGCAAACGGCGCCATATATACTGCATGGGCCGCTGCCAGTGATAGCTCTCGTACTCCCTCATCACGGTCGCCCTTCATCCCGCCAGCGCGCAGCACCCAGCGCACAGGCGCGGATTTGCAGCCGATCACGTACTTCCCCAGCCCGCTGGCCAGATAGGCGTCATAACTCTGCGGCGCAACCGCAAGCAGACGTTCTGCGTAGCTGGTGGATGAATGGAAATAAGAAAGCGTAGCCATGTCTTTCTTGGCAAACAGCGCCGCGTCTTCCGCGCGCATGCTGTTGCTGAGGGCAAGAGCCAGCAAGGCACGATCATCACCCTTGTTCCGGTCAAGGCGTTTCTGAGCAAGCTGCTCCGCCCCATTCAATGCGTTTTCAAATGCCTGGTATGAACCCGGGTCCCAGCGGTAACTCTGCCGGCTGGTGTAATTGTCGTCGCTGGCAAAGGTCTCACTCCGCAACACGTGCAAGCGGTCAAACTCCCTGAACAGCACCGCATTGGCCTGCGCAATCCACGGCATGGGATCTTCAGGGGCCATTTTTTTGGCCAGTTCGGCCTGTTGCAGCGCATCCTGGAACCTTATGTTGTACACATCGTGATAAGACTGCATCAGGCGGTCTTCCACGCCATTCTGCGCCTTCGCGGGCGAGCAGAGGCAGGCGAAGACAGCAATAAAACTTAACAAAGCTGGCGTGAAATGGCCGGGTCGCAAGTGGGTCTGATTCTCCTGCAGGGATGCTTCGATAGTACCAGCTTCCGTGTCCACGCTCCCGGCACCAAAGGATATGTCCTGGCAGTGCACCAGAAAATGTTCACAGCAATAACACTTTGATCATTGTCCTGGCCCGGCTCCGGGATGCCCCAGTTTGGCCAGTTCCTGGGTAAAGAGTGGATTGTTGGGAAATTGTGAATGCAATTCCGCCAGCCTTGCCCGGGCGGCGGCTTTGTTCTTGTGGCGCAAGTCGTCAAACGCCAGGAGGATTTTTGCGAATGGCTTCAAATAGTGGCCATGTTCGGCTGCCAGCGTGAGGTCATGGACGCCTTCGGCCTGATCGCCTTTCAGACCGCCCAGCCGCAACAGCCACCGCACCGGCGCTGCCTTGCCTCCAATAATGTACTTTCCCATCCCTGTGGCGACATACGCGTCGTAATAGTCCGGGTCCTCCGCAAGAAGCCGTTCTGCGTAGCCGTTGGCGGCCTTGGTAAAGCTGAGCGCTGCCATGTTCTTCTTGGCCAGCAACGCAGCGTCGTCGGCCTGCAAACCGTTCACCAGCGCCATGGTGAAAAGAGCCCTGGCGTCGCCCCTGTCGCGCGACAGCCTCTGTTTGGCGATCTTTTCCGCGCCATTGAGCGCGGCCTGGAACTGTTGTTTATGAACGGGGTCCCAGGTATGCGCCTCGCGCGCGTCAAACGTATCGTCTGAAGCAAAAAGCTCGCTGCGCAGGATGTGGAACCTGTCCAGTTCCCGGAACAGCGCACCACAGGCTTGGGCAACCCAGGGCAGCGGATTATTTTTGTCGGCTGCCTTGGCTTGCTCCGCGGAGCGGAAAGCCTGGTCAAAATTCAGGTTGTACATTTGGCGATAAGACTGGTCGAGAAGAGCATCCGAAGCGGGAGCCTGAAAAACGGCCTGCGCTGATGCATTGCTTCCAAGTAATACGGTCACAACCAGTGCCAGGAGCATTGGAAACAGCGGTTTCCGCGACTTAGCTTTTGCGCTCAAGTGTCAATTTCCCAACAGGAATTCTGCTGCAGCATCTTAGCAGTTTCGCTTAATGATCAGAACGCATTCATGCGGGGAAAGTTGTGTGCCTTCTTTCCGGTCATCCCGCAACTCCACATTTCTTTTAGTCTGGCTGGAATAAAACTCTCAGCTCCCGGTTATCTCCTTTGAGAAGCACGCTGACAGCAGCCTTCAGCCACAAGATTCGGGAGGACACGATGGAACACAACGACAAAGATGAGATCCTGCACGATCACAATCACGACGGAATCGACCGCAGAGGTTTTTTAAAGTGCATGGCCTGGGCAGGAACCGGAGCCCTCTGCCTGATCAAGGGCGGAGTCCTTCAGTCCTATAGCCTCAGCCGTCTCCCTGAGCTCAAGGAGAAGGATGTCCAGGCCGAGCTGAGTTTTGTCCAGATCAGTGACAGTCACATGGGCTTCAACAAGCCCGCTAATACAGACGTGGTCGGCACATTCAAGGCAGCAATCGACAAAATCAACGCACTGCCCATCACACCTGCATTCATGCTGCATACCGGCGATGTCAGTCATCTCTCCAAACCGGAAGAGTTTGACACGGTCCAGCAGATGCTCAAGTCGGCATCAGCGAAAGATGTTTTCTATGTTCCCGGCGAGCACGACGTAATCAACGATGACGGAAAGGAGTTCCGCGATCGCTTTGGCAAGGGCGGACAGGGCGCAGGCTGGTACAGCTTTGACAACAAGGGCGTGCACTTCATCGGGTTGGTGAACGTCATGAACCTGAAGGCCGGAGGCCTGGGAAACCTGGGCCAGGAACAGCTTGAGTGGATGGAAAAAGATGTCAAGCATCTTTCCAAAAGCACACCTATCGTTGTCTTCGCTCACATTCCCTTGTGGAGTATCTACCCCGAATGGGGCTGGGGCACCGATGACAGCGCGCAGGCGCTCTCCTACCTCAAGCGTTTTGGCTCTGTGACGGTTTTGAATGGACACATCCATCAGACCATGCAGAAAGTGGAAGGGAACATCACTTTCCATACCGCCGCGTCAACGGCGTTTGTGCAGCCCAAGCCCGGAACGGCTCCATCGGCTGGCCCCATGAAGGTCCCTGATGAGCAGCTCCGCAGGCTGTTGGGCATCACGGACGTGAACTACAGGCGGGGAGAACACGCTCTGGCTGTGGTGGATTCATCGCTCGGATAAAGGCACAGAAGTAACTCAGGATTTTTTGGGAGAACATATCATGAAAAAACTCATTTGGATGGGCATCATCACAATTGCATTGGCTCTGGCTGTTGGCACTCCGCTCTTGCGTGCTGTTCTGGCAGACAACGCCGCAGACATCAAAATCGATAACTTCAGCTTCGCGCCTGAGACCATTACGGTTCCTGCCGGCACCCAGGTGCACTGGACGAATCATGACGATATTCCACACACCGTAGTCAGCGAAGACAAGTCGTTCAAATCGAAAGCACTCGATACAGATGACCAGTTCAGTTACACATTCGACAAGCCGGGCACTTACAAATACTTCTGCTCCCTTCATCCCAAAATGACGGCCACTGTGGTCGTAAAGTAGGTGACCGCACACGCAGCCATTCACATCGGCAGCACGAATGACTGCAATGGGGCTACAATCGTAACGGTTTGGAATCAAGTGAGCGGATTGAACCAAAAGGATTTTGAAAAGCTGGCGCTGCCCCTGCTGGATCCTCTGTACAACTTCGCCCGCTGGATGTGCAACGACGCGGATGAAGCCAGGGACCTGGTGCAGGAGACATTTGCCAAGGCGTTGAAAGCGCTCTCGAGTTTTCGCGAGGGAACAAACTTCCGCGCCTGGATGTTCAGGATCTTGCGCAATACCTTCCTGACCAGCCGCACGGGTTTGGAGCGCCGGAGTACCGTGCAGGAAAGTGAAGAAGGATTCGACGATTCGGTCGTGAGCCAACAGGATACTCCTGAGCTGGCGCTGGTCCGCCGTGCAGATACCGAGATGGTGCAGCAGGCAATCAGCACGCTGCCGCCGGGCTTCCAGGAGGTGCTGATCCTGGCGGACCTGGAAGAGCTGAAGTATCAGGAGATCGCCGATGCGCTTGATATTCCAATTGGGACAGTCATGTCACGCCTGGCTCGGGCCAGACGGCTCCTCCGGCAGAAAATTGTGCAGATGTTGCAGACCAAAACCATCAGCAACGCGGGAAGAAAAATTGTCGGTGCCAAATCATGAGCTGTAACTGGCGGGAAAAAGTCGAATTGTTCGTGGATGATGAACTGCAGCCGGC
>DASUBD010000078.1:0-8126 GCA_035763445.1 Candidatus Angelobacter sp. | reverse complement strand
ATCAGCTTCAGCGCGTCATCGACGATCGTGAGCGTGGTGAGCCCCAGGAAGTCCATCTTCAGCAGGCCCATCTTCTCCACCGCCTTCATGTCATAGGCGGTCACAATTTCGTCGTTCTTGGTCTTGTGCAGCGGCACCAGTTCGGTCAGCGGCTGCGGAGAAATCACCACACCCGCCGCGTGCACGCCGGAGTTACGCACAAGTCCTTCCAGCTTCAGCGCCGTATCAATCAGCTCTTTGATGTTGGTTTCTTTATCGTAGGCCTCCTGCAGTGGCGGCGTTTCATCCAGAGCCTTCTGTATCGTGATGCCAATCGTGTTCGGCACCAGCTTGGCAATGCGATCCACGTCGGTGTACGGAATGTCCATCGCCCGGCCCACGTCTTTAATCGCGGCCTTGGCGGCCATCGTTCCAAACGTGATGATCTGGGCCACGTTCTCGCGCCCGTATTTCTGCGTGACGTAGCTGATCACCTCGCCGCGCCGGTTCATGCAGAAGTCAATGTCAATATCAGGCATCGACACGCGTTCCGGATTCAGGAAGCGCTCAAACAGCAGCTCATTCTGCAGCGGATCAATGTCCGTGATGCCCATCGCATACGCGACTAACGCTCCCGCTGCCGATCCACGACCCGGTCCCACAGGAATTGAATTCTCTTTCGCGTAGCGAATGAAATCCCACACGATCAGGAAGTAGCCGGAGAACTTCATTTGCTGGATGATGGCGATCTCGCGCGCCAGACGCTCTTCGTACTCCGTACGCGTCTTCTTGAGACGGCCCGCCTCCGCCAGCGACCCCAGCATCTCCCAGCGCCGCGCGAATCCTTCCCGCGCCACGTGCTCAAAGTAGCTGTCCAGCGTGTAGCCTGAGGGCACCTGAAATTCAGGGAACGGGTTCTTGATCTTGTTCAGCTTGAAATTGCAGCGCTCGGCAATTTCCAGCGTGCGCTTCACCACGTCCTCGCGGCCGTCAAACAGCCGCACCATCTCGTCGGCGCTCTTTACGTAGAACTGATCGGTCTCAAACTTCAGCCGGTTGGTCTCATGAATGCTCTTGCCCGTCTGCACGCACACCAGCACGTCCTGCGCGTGAGCGTCGTCCTCGCACAGGTAGTGGCTGTCATTGGTCGCCACCATGGGTATGCCCAGATCTTTTTCCAGGCGAAACAGGTCAGGATGGATCCTATGCTCTTCCTTCAGCCCCTGGTCCTGGATCTCAATGAAGTAGTTGCCTTTGCCAAAAATCTCCTGGTACTGCGCTGCCGCGGCCTTGCCCGCCTCATACTTGCCGGCCAGAAAGTTCTCGCACACCTCGCCCGCCAGGCACCCGCTCAGGCCAATCAGCCCCTTCGCATGCTCCGCCAGAAACTTCTTGCTGATCCTGGGCTTGTAGTAGAAGCCGTGCAGGCTGGCCTCGGACGTGATCTTCATCAGGTTCCGGTAGCCTTCTTCGTTCTCCGCCAGCACCAGCAGATGGTTGTAGGTGTCGCCCTCGGGCGGCATCCTCTCCGTGTGGTGGTCTTCTTTCTTGCAGATGTACAGCTCGCACCCCACGATCGGCTTCACGCCCTTCTTCTGCGCCGCGTCCACAAAATGCACCGCGCCATAGATGTTGCCGTGGTCGGTCATGGCAACCGCCGTCTGCCCGATGTCAGCCACGCGGGAGACCAGCTTCTCCACGTCGCAAGCGCCGTCGAGCAGGGAATAATCGGTATGCAGGTGCAAGTGAACGAATTCAGACATGTGTGGGCCTACTGTTCATTATAGGTGTCCGGCTCTGGATCCAGACCTGTGCATCGCTGTGAGCGGATGTGGAAAAGCGGTGCGTAAACTCCTGATTCTCAAAGGTTTTCTCCGTGTCTCCGTGCCTCCGTGGTGAGATTTTGGTTTCCATTGGCGCCGACCCCTCTCCCACCCCCGTCAACCCCGAATCTAAAGGGCTTAGCTCATTCAACCCCGGGGTTGATCCGCACACAGTCCATAAAGCACGAAACGCCACAACCGAAACATCCGGCTGCGGCGACTTGAAATCTGCTGGCTTCACCAGCGATTTTGACAATAGCAAAGAAGCAGCGAAAAGTCCAACGATTATTTATCTAACCAAAGTTGACTTTCAGAGACATATTCACGAACGCTCATTTAAACCCAGTCCCCCTCGCGGAAGCTTGTGAGAGATTCGCCCGATGACAAGATTATTGAGATCAGGGGTTATACGAGCCTGTTTCGCGCCACCACAAAACATCCTCGTTTGGAGCTCTTCTCCAGAATGCCTTCTTCCACCAGCTTTCTCAGCCACAACTTCATCTGGGCTCCGGAAACTTGCAGCATTTCTGCTATTTCTGATTCTTTCTTCGGAGTAACGAGCACTTCCACAAGAATGTCACGTACTCGCTCCAGCAAGAGCTCCGCCGGTCTCTGAGTTGAGTGCGCCCCATTCTTTGTCGCATGATCAATCGCCGTTTTGGTAACAAAGCTCTCAGCCTTGGGTTGTCCCTCCGCGGGAGTTTGTGGAATTCCGCTATCAGTTTCTTCTGCATTCGATTGGAAACTGATCTCACTCTGGCGGGTTACCCTTTCCTCCACAGGCCGATCCAGAGTTGCCAAAAACTCGTCAGTGTCGCTTGGATCAGGCCATGCTTGCGCTCCCATTTTGACTAGCTCTTCCAAACCCCGGCCCATTTCTCCGTTCGACCGCACATAAACAGGGACCAGTTTCAACCGTTGCAATTGCTCGGTTGCACCTGCCCAGGTGCCCCCTTTCTCGTAATCTGCGTTCACAACCAGGGCCGCGTCTGCAAGCGTATAAATGACCTTATTTCTTTGCATGGCGTGCCCCACGTTAAAACCCGCGCCTGGATCGTAAGGTGATATGAGAATTAGCTGTTCCTCCAGCAACCAGTTGCGATTGTCGCGGTTGAGTACAGCTCGTTCCAGGCTGTCTGCCATCACGCCAACGGATTTCCCACCCGATTCCAGAGCGCCTCGCATGGCAGCACGATCTATTCCGGGTGCGCCGCCTGATATCACAGCCTTTTTTGCCGTCGCCGACTGCCGCCCAGCCTGTTCCGCGTATTCGATGCTAGCTGCATCTGCATGGCGCGAACCAACTACTGCAAGCCCTCCTGAATTAAGCACGCTCATCGGCCCGCATCCGTAAAGCACAGCCGGAGCCTCATCCTTCAAGCGTAGTTTTAGTCTCGGGGGATAATCGCTGTCCGCACGGCTGACCACCCAGATTGAGCGGGCTTGCCACCGCTCCATTGCCTGACTAATCAAAAATCCTCGTTCCAGAAGTCTGCGGATCCGGTCGGCGGGAATCACAGAGCTTAGTTCCCGCGCCAGTTGGTCAGCCTCCACTCCCAATAGATCGGAAGGAGACCGTTGCAATTCCTTAAGTTGTCGCGCTACGCGCCGGTATTCTCCCGCACTCAGCAGCTCCGCTTCGTCTCGCGCCATTTGTCCTGTCATGAGCGGCGCGGTCAGCAGGAGAATGGCCTCTGTATCTGGCGAAATTGAACGCATCATGAGTCACGCCCTGCGTATGAAAGTGCAACCGGAAACACCGGTCCGGAACCATGGCTTCGCAGCAACCATCCCGCCACAGTCATGGTCCATCTTGAATCCACAAGATCATCAATCAGCAATACACCTCCGGATGGCAGCTCTTTAACCGCGATTTCGAGCGCGCCATCCAGATTCCGCGCCTGCTGAGCACTGTTCGCCATCCTTTTCTGCTCTGGGCGATCATCTGTCTTTCTGAGCGCCATTGTGAATTCAAGGTCCAAGGTGCTGGCCAGACGCTCCGCAAAATCCCTCACCAGCATTGTATGGCGCAAGGAGGGTATGCAGGTAATCCAGGACGCCGTTGGCTGCGGGTTCCAGTTGCGTATCATTTCCGCGCATGCTTGAACCAATTCGTCACTAAACCGGCCCGCATTGTACTTTCCCTCCCGAACCGCAGCTCCCCATCCGGCATCGCCCCAAAGGCAGAGTGCCTTTCCAGTTTCGATACGCTCTTGTTCCGGAATCACGCCCTTCACTGCATAACGGGGCATGCCACCGGATGGCCACCTGCTTCTTGGCTCAATTATGAATTCTGCCCCCTTGAGAAAAGCCACCGCTTCCCGCACAAGGACCGGATGGGGGTCTGGGGAGAGACGTGGCAGTTCATTTGACGGTTGATCTCCTCCGGTTCCATCGAGTGCCCGAATCAGAAAATTCATATGGCCGGTTTGCAGTCCAACGTACTCCTGCATCTGGCTTTGCTCTTGTCGCCGCAGATGAGTAAGTCGCTGAGCGCGGTTCCAGAATTCCTCGCTTAATCGTGCGGCAGTAAGTTGCCATTTAGCCCCTTGCTTTGCAATAGGGGATGGAGATTCGAGCCTCAGAAGATCCAGCGTTTTCTGGATCCGCCCCTGCGTCAGGTTGACTTCGCCCAGCAGTTCAGGAACCGACAGGCCGGTCGGACTCTTCTCTAACGTCTCAATGACAGTCGCCGCCTCCTCGCGCGTGGGAAATGCGCTCTGGATGAAGTAATCAGTTATTTCTAACTCTTCATCGCCGCTCAAGAGAATCCCATATGCAGAGTCTATCGCTCGACCTGCTCGGCCAACTTGCTGGTAGTAGGCGACAACAGATCCGGGAGCCTGGTAGTGTATTACGAATCCGAGATCCGGCTTGTCAAAGCCCATGCCGAGAGCTGTGGTTGCCACAAGTGCCTTGATTCGGTTCTGAATCAAGGCTTCCTCTAACCCTTCTCGCCCTGCTCCCGTCTCACTGCTATATGCTTCTACTTCCAGCCCGCGAGACTTGAGCCACTCCGCCACTTGATTTGCGTCGCGGACGGTAAGAGCATAGATCACCCCGCTCCCGGGCAAATGCGGCAGATGTTCTGCAAGCCAGGCCAGCCTTTCAGCTTGTGTGCGTAGGCGTATCGTTTGCAGGGTCAGTGAAGAACGCGCCAGATCACCTCTCAGGACTGCCAGATTCGGCCCCAGGACTTCTTGCAGATCATCCATCACGCGATTATTCGCGGTCGCTGTTGTTGCAAGCAGGCGCATGTTCCGCGGCAGAGCGCGGGCGGTGCGCTCAATGAGGCGGTAATGAGGACGGAAATCATGTCCCCAGTCGGAGATACAATGTGCCTCGTCGACGACAAGCAGCGAAACTCGCGACCCAATCCGCGAAAGAACATTGTTTTGGAAACGCTCATTGGCAAGGCGCTCTGGAGATATCAGAAGTATGTCGACTTCGCCACGCTCAAGTCGCCGCTCGACTAATTCCCAGTCGTCCTGGTTATCAGAGTGAATGGTCGCCGCTCGGACTCCCATCCTGCCCGCGGCAGCAATCTGGTTCCTCATCAATGCGAGTAGCGGTGATATCAGAAGTGCCGGGCCTGCCCCAGCTTCTCTTAGTAGCTTCGTAGCAATGAAATAAACGAAGCTCTTGCCCCAACCTGTCTTTTTCACAACCAGCAGGCGCCCTCGTCCTTCGACAATGTAGCGCACAGCCTCTTCTTGTCCTTCTCTAAAAGTAGCTTCTGAATTAGAACAACCACAGCGAAGCAATTCCAAAGCACGGCCAGAGTTGTAGATCAACCTCGGACTCCCTCCCCATTCGCATCGCATTGTAAAACACAACTTCTTCAGGATTGTCCACACGGCCAACACGCTGTCGCGCGCGGGACTCACCACAGATTCACCGAATGGCACTGGTGGACGTCGGGGACGACGCGGGATCGTGAAGTCCTGACCGTCGTCAGAGCGTTCGACGGAGACATACATCAGGCCCGCCCCTCGGGTCGCACCGCGCGAACGCGAAGTACGTGAACTGGAAAGGGCAGCGAATTCATCCGCCGCAGAATTGCCATGGCGCGGCGGTCACGATCCGCAAAACCTCTTGAGTCCAGCGCCGTTAGGTGCGACTGAAAATAGCCCGGCATGTTCCCTCGGGCGCGCATCGCGCGCTGCGGGATAAGTGCCGGGAAAGCTGAGCACGAATTTCTTCCTTGCGCCGCAGACCTGCGCGTAGCGCAGCGGAGCGCCACTAAAAGACCTGCTCTTCAAATCAGCTTTGTTTTTGCAGAACGGCCGGCGATTCCGTCCACACCTGCTGAGGTACAAAAAAAGAGCTACCCGTTCAAAAACGCGCGGACAAGTAACGCTGAGTTCACTAACGAAAACCGCCGTCCACTATCTGACGTGGCGCTCCAATGTCATCTCGAATTCCACTTCTACAGGCTCATTGAGGACATAGAAAGGGCGGAACCGGTACTGTTTGAGCGCGGCGAGAACTGCCTTCTGCATCTTGGCGGGGCCATCGCTGGCTGACGCCTCAATCACTCCGCCGTCCTTGCCTACTACAATCTTGGCTTTGACTTTGCCCTCCATGCGCTCCGGCCACATCACGACTGGAGCTGAAATCGCATAGTCATCCACATACAACGGAGGCGCCGGAATCCGGCCACCGATCCGCGTCGCTCCGGCGGGTGGCGCAAAAAACGTATCATCTACTTTTGTGATTTCCCCCAGCTCATCCACGTGGATCTTCAACTGTGGCTTGCCTGAACTGATCAACGCGATTTCTTTTGCAATGTAGTGCCCCTGAAATTGAACAATCGAGCTATAGCTCACGTCTTCATTCAACCCGGTGCGAATGAAGCGCAGCATGACGGTATCCGGCTGAAAACAAGCCAGAGGCGCGGGCAGCACAATCATGTTGCCCGTACTATGCAAAACCACGCAGGGCATCTTGCCGGTGCTGAAACTGGTCTCCTGTTTATCCAGGCGCCGCTCCGGTTTATCTGTGCGAAACAGGTACAAAGGCCGCAACACGGCGTTGCGGACCTGATACTCCACTAAATTCGGCCAGCGCTGATCGCCCGCGCGGTACAGCCCTGTGTCGTTGGCGACCTCGGTCTGCTGCAGCGAATCGCCCGCGTAAATCTGCTTGTACCGCTTTGGGCCGGCGTAGAACTCTTCAAAGGTCCCGCTACGGACGTTGTCGCCGTCCGAGTCAAATTCATCCCAGCTGGCTTTGAGGTGCCACGGCTTCGTATCTCCAGCGTCCAGCCCATTTAGTTCTTTCGCCAAGTGCAGGATGTCCGTCGCGGCAGAAGGAACATGAATCGGGACTGCCTGATTCCGCGTGGCATCAGGCACTTGCGCTCCACCGGCCGCAGGCAGCATTAAGCACGCGATTGCCAGTTTCAATACAGAAATAAGAGCGAGTGTGATTCTGTTAGGCATGAATAGGATGATCGTGAATTTCAGCTCGTCATTGTATCCTGAAAGCAAATCAGAGCAGGCGGGGTTCTTACTTGATCGCCCTCACGAGGAATGTGGGAACTTCAGCCGCGCGGACGCGATCTTTCGGGCTTTTGCGCTACTCCTCCACTACAATTTCGCGGGATCCGAGACCCCCTTTTTCTCTTCTCCACGGCGTCGTTCCCATCCATCGCAGCTTCCGAATGCAGTTCCGCCGACTGGCTCGGATTCATGGGAGAAGGAAGCCGGGACAAGACCGCTAGGCCAAGTGAGGCAGAGGTTCACGCACAAGAGTTCCCGCCGTGAAAATCAGGAAACGGCTCGCACCCCACCGGAGACTGCCTCCTTTCCCGCACCCTGTTCAATGCGCACTCCCATATCAGACAAATGGATCAGGGCGGTTTTCTTCACTTCCGCGGCGGTCAGTTGCCCCAGAACGGGATGTGCAATGTCATGTGTTCCGGTTGCGTCTGCGTCAATCTTTACCTCAAACCCTCGCACTAGTGCCTCCCTGGCAGAGGTTGAAACACACATATGGGTAAAGAATCCCACCAGCAGCACCTCTGAAACGTCCAGGGAACGCAGCCATTCTTCCAGAGCGGTGCCGCTGAAGGCCCCGAAAACATCCTTTACAAACAACTTCTCCGGCCCATGGCCGTCCCCAGGTCCCAGGCCGGGCGAGAGTTCCGAACCCCAGGTGCCTGGCACAAAGGCTCGCGATTCGTGGGGCCGGTTGTAATGCTGTACCCAGGCGATAGGCTGTTTCTGCTCACGCGCTTCCTGCACACGCCGTTGAATCCTCTTGAGGTATTCTTCATGTCCCGGGACCGCTCTCAATCCCTTGGCTGAAAACTCGTTTTGC
>DASUBD010000077.1:0-9890 GCA_035763445.1 Candidatus Angelobacter sp. | reverse complement strand
CTTTATTCCAGCAACGCAGCTATCGCCGACGCCACCGGTGTGCCGGATACGGAAGAGCCACAGCCGCAGGAGCAGCAGGACGCCTCTGACGATGGCGGAGTGGAGCAATTGGCTGAGGACAAGGCGGAGACTCCGCAGAATGTAACGGAACCAACCGTCTCTTCTGATCCGCGACACTCGCATGTGGATGAAGAAGTGGCGGGAGAAGTAGCTTCCGAAAGCAAGGGAGGCTAGCATGGCCGCGGAGCGTTTGCAAAAAATCATTGCCGCGGCAGGCATTACTTCGCGCCGCAAAGCGGAAGAACTGATCGCGCAGGGGCGCGTCACCGTAAACGGCCAGGTTATCACCGAGCTCGGCAGCAAAGCTGATCCGGAGCAGGACCACATTAAAGTGGATGGCAAGTTGCTGCGCGGGGCCGAGCGCCACATCTATCTGCTGCTGAATAAACCCAAAGGCTACGTGACGACCGTAGCCGATCCCGAAGGCCGCCCCACCGTGATGGACCTGGTGAAGCATGTGGGCGAGCGCATTTATCCCGTGGGCCGCCTGGATTACGCCAGCGAAGGCCTGCTGCTGATGACCAATGATGGCGAGCTGGCCAACTTTCTTACTCGCGCAGCCTCGCACGTTCCGAAAACGTATCTGGTGAAAATCGCAGGGCAAGCTTCAGATGAGGACATTGACAAGCTGCGGCATGGCATTCGCATCGGCAGCAAGCCGGGAATGCGGGGAACAGAAGCGGTGCGAACAGCACCGGCGCAGGTGAACATTGTGCGCGAGGCCGACAATCCCTGGTACGAAGTGACGCTGATTGAAGGCAAAAACCGGCAGATTCGGCGCATGTTTGAAGAGATTGGCCACCATGTGGAAAAGATCAAGCGCGTGCGTTACGGATCACTCACGCTGGACGTGGAGCCGGGAAAGTTTCGCGAACTAGCACCGCATGAAGTGGCGGCACTGCGAAAGGCAAAACCTCGGATTGAACGAGGTGCTGCACCACGAAGCGCGGCGAAGAGCGCCACACGCTTCATTGGCAAACCTCGAGTGCAGAGACGGGATCAGGAGCGCTTTCGTCCCCGAAGAGAAGGTGCTCGCAATGCGAAGGAACAAGGCGAGCAGCCGAGGCCGAAATTCGGACGGCGCGCAACTCAGGAGACTCCACGGCGCGCGACGCCGGAGAGCCCGAACCAGGATCGCTTTCGTTCACGAAGAGAAGGTGCTCGCAACGCGCAAGAACAAAACGAGCAGCCGAGGCCGAAATTCGGTCGACGCGCTACGCCGGAGAGCCCGAAATTTACCCCCCGCAGTGAACGCAACGCCCGCGGACAGGAGAAGCGCAGGGAAGGACACCAGCAGCAGTCTGAGCGCGACTCGCGCCGACCACGAAAATTTAATCGAGACGAAAGACGCTCGGAGAATCGCGGTCCGAGGTCACGGTTCCGGCATTGATTCCACCTGAGACACTGGCTAAATCGTTGCGGTTCGTGATAGAAAGGCCTGTAACACTTCTTTCAGCTGATGAAGAAGACCATTCTTGATCTCATCCCGCCGCACATACGCTCCCTGGTGGGATACGTTCCCGGCAAGGCATTAAGGCAGGCCCAGCGTGAGTCCGGCGTGATCATGATCAAGCTGGCATCCAATGAAAATCCATTTGGACCTTCACCGCGAGCGGTGGAGGCAATCCGCGCGGCCGCAAGAGAAGTGAATCTTTATCCGGACAATGACGCTTCTGAGCTGCGCGTGGAACTTGCGACACGGCACCAGCTTGCACCTGAACAGATTTTTCTCGCGGACGGGTCGCTGGGACTGCTGGATATTCTGTCGCGGACGCTGCTTGGTCCCGGGCTGAACTGCATCACCAGCGAGCGATCATTCATCAGCTATCCGATTGTGACGCAGGCTGCGGGCGGCACGCTCATTACCCCTCCACTTAAAAACGATACCTATGATCTGGACGCGATAGCCGCAGCCATCAACGAAAACACTCGCGTGGTCATCCTCGCCAATCCGAACAATCCCACAGGCACCATGTTTGACGCCAACGCGACTGACAAATTCTTGTCTCGCGTTCCCGACCACGTGCTGGTGGTGCTGGATGAAGCGTATTGCGACTTTGCGACGCACTTTGCCGCCGAGCGCGGAATCACCTACTCGCGATCCATGGAATACGTACGCGCGGGGCGCAGGAACGTGATTGTGCTGCGCACATTTTCCAAGGCCCACGGTCTTGCCGGTATCCGGCTGGGTTACGGATGCGGCGATCCGGAGTTATTCCAGTACTTTGGCCGGGTGCGAAATTCTTTTTCTGTTTCCGTAATTGCGCAAGCAGCGGGGTTGGCCGCGATTCGCGACGAAGGCCACATCCGCCGGACGGTGGAGAACAACTACGAAGGCGCAAAGTGGCTTATGCCGCAATTTGCTGAGCTGGGCTTGCGTGCTGTGCCCACCAGCGCAAACTTCATCTACTTTGAAGTGGATGAAGACGCAAATGCGTTCGCCAACCGCATGCAGACTGAGGGCGTGATCGTCCGGTCGCTGGTTCCCTGGGGAATCGCCAACGGAATTCGCGTTACGATTGGCACTCCGGAACAAAATGAGCTCTTCATCCGCGCTCTCAGGAATATCTGCCAAGCAGTGAACCGGTAGCGCACCATGGCTTCTGCAACGTGGTCTACCGCAACGGCGCTGGGCAGGCACAATCGGCTCGCCGCCATTGGCATGGTGCTGGTTGCGATCTTTGTCCTTTTCGCACTGTTCGCTCCGTGGATTGCTCCCCAGAGTCCCAGCCAGATCAATCTGGCAGCACGGCTGCAGCCCGCGAGTACGGCGCATTGGTTCGGCACCGACGAACTGGGACGGGACATTTTGTCCCGCGTGATTTATGGTGCGCGAATTTCTATGCTGGTGGGATCCAGCGTGGTGGCTGGATCGCTACTGCTGGGCCTGATCTTTGGCTGCATCGCCGGATATTATGGCGGCTACACAGACCGCATATTCAATGTCGTGATCATGAACGCCTTTTTGTCCTTCCCGGGTATTCTGCTGGCGATTGCCTTTGTGGCGTTTCTTGGCCCTGGCATCTTGAACCTCATTCTTGCTCTCTGCATTGGCGGTTGGGTTGGTTACGCGCGGCTGGTACGCGCACAGGTGCTGGCGGTGAAGGAACGTGAATTTGTGGAGGCTGCACGCGCGCTGGGTGCGAGTGATTGGCGAATCGTTACTCGCCATATTTTGCCGAACATCATTCAACCTGTGATTGTGCAGGGCGCCATCGGAATGGCAGGCGCTGTGCTTGCTGAGGCGACCATGAGTTTTCTTGGGCTTGGCGTTCCGCCGCCGACGGCCAGTTGGGGATCAATGCTGAACGATGGTCGCGCGCATCTGTTCGACGCTCCGCACCTGGTGATCTTCCCTGCTCTGGCCGTGATGCTGGCGGTGTTGTCATTCAATTTCATCGGCGACGCGTTGCGGGATTTCATGGATCCGAGATCGCGGATTGAAGCGGGACTATAGAATCGCCGGAATCGCGCGTGATCGCCGTCATCGCCGTAATCGGAAAATCCCAAACGTCAGTGCGACCGGATTGCGGTACTAGCGAGATGATCATAGGAGTAATTTCAGACACGCACGGCCTGCTTCGGCCTGAAGCTGTCCAGGCACTGCATGGATCGGAACATATCATCCACGCCGGCGATATTGGTGCACCTGAAATCATTGCCGAACTGAAGAAGATTGCGCCAGTAACGGCAATTCGCGGCAATGTGGATGTGCAGACTTGGGCGCGTGAGTTCCCGGAAACAGAGGTGGTTGAGCTGGTGGGCAAAACCATTTATGTGATTCATGATGTGAATGCGATGGATCTGAATCCAGCCGCCGCAGGATTTGCTATGGTCATCAGCGGCCACTCTCACCAGCCAAGGCAGGAAACAAAAAATGGAGTCCTCTACCTCAATCCAGGCAGCGCTGGACCGAGAAGGTTTAAGCTCCCGATCAGTGTGGCAAAGATCAGAATTGATGGAGACGCCCTAACAGCGGAGATCCTGGTCCTTTAGTCCTGCTTCTGGAATGCCGAGCGAAGCTGTATCGCCACTCAGTCGCGCTTTATGAAAGGAATTCCAGAAAGAAAGAGGATGAGCGTTCCATCCTAAGGATTGTCCTGACAATAGCGATCCCCTCGCTGCGCTCGGAATTTCAGAGGAAGGTCCGGACAGAGAAAGCTCCGGACTTACTGCCTGATTCTCGGATTCGCCAGTGAATAGAAGAAATCCGTGACGAAATTCACGGCAACATACGTCAGCCCGATCATCAGGATGCAGCCCTCGACCAGGTAATAATCACGATTGCCTATGGCCTGAATCGTCAGGCGCCCAATTCCGGGCCAGGAGAAGATCGTCTCGGTGACGATTGCTCCAGCGAGCAGCGCACCGAACTGCAATCCTACAACGGTCAGCACGGGAACAAGGGCATTGCGCAATGCATGTTTGTAAACCACAACATTTTCCGGCAGGCCTTTAGCGCGCGCCGTGCGAATGTAATCCTGGCTTAGCTCTTCCAGCATGGCGGTGCGGACCATGCGGGTGAGAATCGCTGCCAATGCGCCGCCCATGGTGATGGCCGGAAGCACAAGATGCGCAGGAGATCCCGAGCCGGAAACCGGCAGCAACCCAAGATAGATGGCGAAAAATAAGATGAGAATCGGTCCCAAAGCGAAATTCGGAAATGAAAGCCCGAGCAGGCTGACGAAGCTGAGCAGGCGGTCGTCCCATTGATTGCGCCTTCGCGCGGAGCGTACGCCTGCAGGGATTGAGATCAGCAAGGCCACAATCATGGAAGCTACGGTCAACTGCAGCGTCTGCGGATAGCGCTGCAGCACCAGCTTGCTCACTGGCTGATCAAAACGAAACGAGCGGCCCAGGTCGCCATGAAGCACGCCTTTCCAGTAATTCACATATTGCTGACCAACCGGAACATCGAGCCCGTAAGCGTGACGCGCAGCCTGAAGGTCGGCGGCGGAAGCGCCTTCGCCCAGCATCTGCTGAATGGGATCTCCGGGCACAAGATGGATCAGCATGAAGACGACAGAAACGACCAGCCAGACCACTGGAATCGTGTAAAGCAGGCGGGTTGAGATGTAGCGCAGCATCAGCTCGCCGTCTCCAGCGAAGACGGCTGGTTCACGCTCTCAATCTTCACCCGGGCGATGCGGTGTCCTTCCATGTGCAGCACAGTGTAACGGCGGCCATCGTATTCAAATGACTCGCCGCCTTTCGGAATCTTTCCCAGTTGTGCCATCACAAAGCCGGCCAGAGTTTCAAAGCCCTGATCACGCGGCAACTCGATTTCATATTGCACTTCAAGATCGCGAATATTGGACGATCCATCCAGCACCACTGCGCCCGAAGCAAGCGAAACCACGGGCCGCTGCGCGACATCAAACTCGTCTTCCAACTCGCCTACCAACTGCTCCAGAACGTCTTCCACGGTCACCAGACCGCTGGTTGATCCAAACTCATCCACCACAATCGCCAGATGCCGCTTGCGCGCCTGAAATTCCTCCAGCAGGCCGGCGACAGTCTTGGCTTCCGGAACGAACAAGATCTCCCGCATCAGATTTCTGACCTTCAAACCGGAGGCTTTGCCGCTGAACACAATGCCACTGACAAGACGCATGTGCATCATGCGGGAAACATCTTTGGAGTAGAGCAATCCTATGATGTTCTCGCGCCCCTTTTCCGGATCATAGACTGGCACGCGTGAGTGTTGTTCTTCCACCACTTTGCCCATGGCTTCCTCCAGAGGCATGTCCGCGGGGAGAGAAAAGATATTGTGCCGCGGCACCATGATCTCGCGCACCGTCAGGTTGTCGAGATCCAACGCATGGTGGATCATTTCTTCTTCCGCTTCAGGCAGAAGCCCAACGCGTCGGCTTGCGGTCACAATCAGCTTCAGCTCCTCTGCTGAATGACCGCTGCCCTCCCGGCGCAAGCGCGAACCGAAGCCCCGCAGAACCAGGTTCGCTGACTTGTTCATGAATACCAGGAATGGATGGGAGAGCCTCATGAAGAAATCCATGGGGCCGGCGACGGCCAGAGCTACTCGTTCCGCCCGCTCCAGGGCGAGCGATTTGGGCACCAATTCACCCAAAATAACCAGCATGTACGTAATCAGGATGAAAGCCAGTGTGGCGCCCAAACCGTGAGCGTAGACCCGGGCATAAGGCACATTGCCCAGCCAGGGACGGATGATCGCCGCCAAGGTATCTTCTCCAGCCCAGCCCAACCCAAGGCTGGCCAGAGTCACTCCAAACTGGACAGCGGGCAGAAATTCATCAAGGCGCTGCTGGATGCGTTGAACGATCCGCGCGCCGATGCGCCGCTGCTCGATCATTTGCTGGATCCGGGTGTCCCGGACGCTGACCATGGCGAATTCAGCGGCTACAAAGAAGGCGTTGGCTGCCACTAACAGGACCACCAGAATGATCCTTAGCAGCACCAGAGTGACCATATCGGTTCCCATGATACAACGGCAACCCATCCAGCCCTGAGGCAAAGAAGTACATGGGCCTAATATCTACTTTTGTTTGTGTAGTTTGCTGCCTTTTTCCCGCCTGCAAGGTCTAACAGTTTCGTGCGTTCTTTTCTGGAACCAAGTTAATCCTGCCAACGTATTCATAGCTGGGACCGCAGAAAGGGGCTTCACGTGGCCAACGGCAAAAATAAGCGCAAACGTCTGTTTTATCTGCTGGGCGGAGTCGCCGTCGTGCTGGTAATCGTAATCGGCCTTGTGGCAGCCACCCGCGGCACTGCCAAAATCGACTCTTCCCACCTCGGGAAAGTAGAAAAAGGCGATCTGGCCAAGAGTGTCGTCGCTACCGGCAAGATTGAGCCCATCACCAAGGTGGAAGTGAAATCGAAGGCCAGCGGCATTGTGAAAAAGCTTCTGGTGGACTACGGTGTGCCGGTCAAGCAGGGCCAGGTCCTGGCGGAACTGGACAAAGAGGAAATCCTGGCTCAGGTCAACCAGGAGAAAGCTTCTCTGGAGGCAGCAGAAGCTGCAGCACGCGCGGCTGATGCCGACCTGCAGCGGGCCAAAGTTGACGCAGAGGGTGTAGACGTGCCCATGCTCAAACGTGCCTATGAGCGCGCTACCACTATGGCAAAGGATGGCGTTGTCTCTCCTTCCGCTCTTGACGATGCGCAGAAGAACTACGAGATGGCTGTCAACAAGCAGCACCTCGGCGAAGCCAATGTGATCTCTGCCAAGGCAAAGTTGACGCAGGCACAAGCGCAGGTATCGCAGGCACGGGCAGAGCTGGCGCAAAAGGAACAGGAGTTCCGCAATTCCACCATCGTGTCACCTATTGACGGCGTGGTTCTGTCGCGCGATGTTGAAGTCGGAGACGCCGTAAGCTCCATCCTCGTCCTGGGTTCATCTGCCACCCTGGTTATGACCCTGGGCGATACGCGACAGGTGTACGTCAAAGGCAAGGTGGATGAGAGCGACATTGGCAGAGTTTATCTCGGCCAGCCGGCGCGCATTAAAGTTGAGTCCTACAAAGACCGTACTTTTTCCGGCAAAGTCACAAAAATCTCTCCAATGGGCGTGGAAAAAGATAACGTAACCACGTTTGAGGTGCGTGTCTCCATTGACAATTCCACAGGCGAGCTGAAATCGCAGATGACGGCGAACGCTGAGATTATCCAGGACGAACACAAGGGAGTGCTGATTGTCCCCGAAGGTGCTCTGATTTACGACAAAGACCGTAAAGCATCGGTTGAAGTTCCGGATCAAAGCGCCAAGGGCGGCAAGAGGAAGGTTGCCGTTACGGTGGGAATCTCAAATGGTTCTAAAACAGAGCTGCTAAACGGGCTGACGGAAGGCCAGCAGGTGGTACTGCAATAATTCTGGAGGAAATATGAGATCAAGCAAGAACCTCGTCCTGGCTGCGTTAGTCCTCGCAGTGGGACTGCTGCCGGCGAGCGCGGCGGTTACAGGTCACTTTGAACGCACCCTGAAAGTGAATGGGGCAGTAGACCTGAACATTGTTTCCGGTTCCGGCGACATAAACGTCCACACCGGCGCCAGTGACTCGGTAATTGTTTCCGCCAAAATCCACGCCAGCAACTCATGGCTGTTCGGCGGAAGTGCGGAAGACAGGATTCACCGTATCGAGCAGAATCCACCCATTGAGCAGGAAGGCAACATTATCCACATTGGCCGCTCGCAGGACCGGGACCTGTTTCGTAACATCTCCATTGATTATGATGTCACTGTTCCGGCACAGACGCGTCTCACTTCCCAAACCGGATCAGGCGATCAGACTGTCAATGGCGTGCAGCTGCCTCTCTCGGCAAGAACCGGCTCGGGCAACATCACTGTGGATAACCTCGGTGCTGATGCGCACATCAGCGCTGGCTCCGGCGACATGAAAATCGGTACCGTTAAAGGCTCGTTGACTGCCACAGACGGCAGCGGAAACATCCGTGCTCAAGGCATTGCTGGTGAGATGAATGCCACCACAGGCAGCGGAGACATCGAGATGCGCCAGGTTGCTGCCGGAAATGTTCGCGTAGGCACCGGCTCAGGCAACATCAAGCTTTATGGAATCAAGGGTGGATTGCGTGCACAGGCTGGCAGCGGAGACATCATTGCGGAAGGTCAACCCACCACGGACTGGCAATTGGGCGCCGGGTCCGGGAACATTACCCTCAAAATGCCGGCTCAAGCCTCTTTCAATATTGACGCCAGGACTTCATCCGGAAGCCTTAAAGTCGCGCCTTCGGTTCAAGGCGGCACGGTCTCTCACAACCGGGTTCAGGGAAAAGTGGGAAACGGCGGTCCCCTGCTTGATCTGCATACCGGTTCGGGTGATATTGACGTGCAATAAACCTTTTAGCTCCATAAACGGAGGCTGCGGCCTCCGTTTTTATTTCCTGCCGCACCACGCTGCTCGCCTCTGGACCCTTGGGAAATTCAGACCTCAGCATAGGACTTGCCTATGTCTCTCATCTCGCTGAAACCTTCCTGCAATCGACGCTGGCTATGGCTCAAATTGTTGAGTTCTCAGCATTCAATAGGGAGAGGCTATTGTCTTAATAGATAAATACGCTAATCTTGGAAAGTCTAATCTCGCTCCAATCATTTTTTAATTACGTCAGTGCATTCTAGTTTCAGTTCGGCGGACACTTTCGCAACGCCGCGCAGCGCCTCCTCTCAGAAAGGACGCTGCCGCACAGGTGAGCGAAAGTTCCCTTTCCGGGCAATCAGGCTACGCGGGCTGTTTGCGGGGCGCTTGAACTGACTCCGAACGCAAGAATACGTTTAGTTCTGCCCTTTTCTGTTCTTGCGCAAGATCAGTCGTCCACCCTCATTAGTTAACGTCGCGCAAGCATGGGCCGGTTCTTTGCAGCCCAATGCAGCGCCGTCGTGTGCCCCTCGCTCGGCTGCGCAATTTCACATTGCGGAGCTCAGGGAGTCGTGTGCCTTCCCGGGAACCAACATGATCCATCGATGCGGGAGATGAGGCTATGACATATCTCAGGGGAACCACATTTACCGAGCAAACAGCAGTGGCTGAGCTTACATTGGACGCCGTTCGGCCCTGGCCTGCTCCGGCACAAGAGGAACCGGGATACATCTCCGGTTTTGTGTGCAGCGCGAAAACAACTCTCGCGCCGGCCGCCGTGCGGGAATTTTTTGTTCGACTCTACGCCACAGACCATTTGCTGCATAATTTCGGCTGGCTGCTCCTGTTGAGCGTCCCTGCCTTTGCCCTGCTCAGCTATCTCGATCCGGGAACTGCCCGGTTCGCCAATCCCTGGTTCAAACCCATCAAGTTCGCTATTTCGTTTGCCACTTTTGTCTGGACGGTAAGTCTCTTCCTGAC
>DASUBD010000076.1:0-5253 GCA_035763445.1 Candidatus Angelobacter sp. | reverse complement strand
CAGATCATCTGGAAGCGCGGCAAACGTTTGCTGGTACAGCGGGCTCCCCGGGAACGGAAACATGGGTACTGGCTCGCTGACCCATACTCCCCGGCTTCTTAGATGCTCCTGCCAACTCTGAATCTGCCTGCGGTCGTCATGGTCAGTAAGAATTAAATTGGCCTGCACCCAGGGAATCCGCGATCGGGCATACAGAAGGAGTTCAGAAATTCGCTCCGTATCAATCCGGCAATTCTTGCGCAATTCTTCGCGACCAGCCTCGGTAATGGATTCAATGCCGCATTCCATGGATATGCAGTGCGCGCGACCGAGCAGGTCAAGGGTTTCTTCCGTCCATAGGTCGATTCGCGTCTGGAACCCAATCTTTACCCGCCTCTCAGCTATGCCTTCCAGCAGGCGGCGAACGTTTTTTCCCACGCCAAAGATTTCATCAATGAAATAAATGTACTCGACGCCGCGGGAAATCAAGGTATCTACTTCCTGCAGGACGGCTTCAACGCTGCGCTCACGGAATTTGTTGCGAAACAAAGTCTTGTTGCAGAAGGAGCAGGCCCAGGGACAGCCGCGGGCGAATTCAAGTTCGGACCCCACACCCTGATCGTCAGTAAATACATGATGGCGATGTGCATGGACCTCAACGTTGTAGTTCCTGAAATCGAGAGCCCCCAGCGCGCTCATGTCTGTGACGCCGAATGAAGCGCTGATGTGCTCGCGATCGTTTCTACGATAGCAGCAACCGGTGATCTGCTCCCAGGGCTGGTCCGCGAGCAGCGGAATGGTCTGGTCGGGCTCACCTCGCAGAGCAACATCGCACCTGGTTTTGCGCAGCGTGGCTGAGGGAGTGGCAGAGGGATGAGGACCAATGGCGACCTTTACGGCCTTAGACACCTCGCCCACGCTGTTGAACCATTCAATGGGAACGCGAAGCTCCGGCGGGGGACAGCGCCAGAAGAGATAGGAGGGGGCAGTGGGAATCACCAGAAAGTCGGGGCTGAATTCAGCAATCCGGGGCTTCACCTCATGAACACTCAGGTGGTCGGTCTGGGCATCAATCAATAATGGTTCATGTCCGGCATTACGGAGCTGGTCAAAAGCGAACATCAACTCCAGCGGGACGTGAGGATCGCGGCAGCCGAAGTAAGTTGATCCGGTGAAATCCCAGTTGGGATTGACAAGTGCAAATTTCATGCAACCCTCTCAGAACTTCCGGTCATGTCCGCAAAGCTCTCCATCTGAATTGGAGTGGCCCGTGCTGCAAGGATCCCCCGGTTCTCCTCCCAGAAGTGCTGCAGAAGACCAAGAGTCTGCCTGAGGTTCATGAGCGGCCGCCAGCCGGTGTGACGTTGCAGCTTGCCATAATCTGTAACGTAGACCAACTGGTCGCCGGGGCGGCTTTCATCGGTAACATGATCAAGATGGCAACCGGTGAGATCTTCAATGGTGTTGATTAACTCAAGCAAAGACGTGGTGTTCGCCATGCCGCCACCCACGTTATAAATCTGGCCGGCAGTGACAGGCAGGTTCTGGCGCACGGCATCAACAGCACGCACCAGATCGGTTACGCACAGGACATCGCGAACCTGGCAGCCATCACCGTAGATGACGATCGGGCACTGCTGCAAGGCTGAATAGAGGAAATGAGCGACCCAGCCCTGGTCTTCCGTGCCGAATTGCCTGGGGCCGGCAATGCAGGACATGCGGAAGACAACGGTGGGTAAGCCGTAAATGCGGCTGAAATCGCGGACATACTGGTCCGCGGCGCCCTTGGAGCAGCCATAAGGAGAATGGAAGTCAAGAGGCTGCGATTCAGAAACGCCTCGGTGCCCGGGATGGATGTAGCGCTCATTGCTGCGCACAGGAGCCCCAAGCCCGAGGTCGCCATAAACTTTGTTGGTGGAAGTGAACAGCAGAAACGGCTTGTTTCGGGATTTGCGGGCCGCGTCAAGAATGTTAAACGTGCCGCCAAGGTTCACTTCAAAATCGAAACGAGGATCCGTAAGCGACGAAGTAACGGCAACCTGCGCGGCAAACTGGTAGATCTCGGTTGCATCTGCAACGGCTTTTTCCACCAGAGAAGAATTGCGAATGTCTCCAACCGTCACCTTCAACTTTGCTGAAGTTCCAGCAGCTCTGGAAAGCCAGTTGAGGTTATGTTGCACGCCGGCACGGCTGAGATTGTCAAAAACATGCACCTTGGCTTCTGTTCTGGTGAGCAAGTGGTGGGCCAGATTGGAACCAATAAATCCGGCGCCGCCGAAGATCAGTACAGAGCGGGTCTTGTCTTTGGTCATTTCCTCTACACCTTCCCTATCGTTGCGCTTACGCCGTAAGCCCGAAATTGCTGAGCTGGGCAACGGCTTCAGCCGCGCGATCCTTTGGCTGCTGAAAGCGCAGCCAACTCACTAAATCTCTTACTCCATCCGTAAAGCGAACACGCGGCTCATAGCCAAGACATTTCCTTGCCCCAGAGATGTCCGCGAAACAGTGCCGAATATCTCCGGCGCGGTACTTCTCTGTGAGTTCCGGAGGAACATCAGTTTCAAGGGCATCCGCCAGCGCGGCCGCGACTTCACGAATCGAAACAGGCTCTCCAGAACCGACATTGAGCGCCATGCCGTCACCACCAGAGCGTTCCATAGCGAGCAGGCAGCATTGCACAATGTCCTGCACGCTGACGAAATCGCGCATCTGCTTGCCATCTTCAAAGACGAGGGGAGCGTTGCCATTCAGCAGACGCGAGGCGAAGATGGCCGCAACTCCGGTGTATGGATTCGAGAGAGCCTGGCGTGATCCATAGATGTTGAAAAACCGCAGTGCCACCACAGGCAGGCCATAAGTACGGCCGAACAACAGAGTCATCTCCTCCTGATCTTTTTTTGAGAGCGCATAAATCGAGCTGCACTGAAGTGACTTGGATTCATCCGTAGGAATCGGGGTAAGCGTCTCACCGCATTTTGGACAGGCCATCTCCCAGTCTTTGGCCCTGAGCTGTTCATTGGAGCGTAGTTGAGGAGCTACTTCACCGCACTGCGCGCAAAGGTATTTTCCTTCGCCGTAAATTGACATAGAGGAAGCGAGCACCAGTTTCTGCACCTTGCTCTTGCGGTTCAGCAGTTCCTGAAGAAGCACGGCCGTGCCTTGAGTGTTGGTTCCCATGTAGTGAGAAATCTCATACATTGACTGGCCGACGCCAACCGCTGCCGCCATATGAAAGACCGTATCCACTCCGTCGAGAGCGCGACGAACGTCGGACGAATCCTGCATTTCTCCGCGAACAAGTTCCGCTTCCGGCGAGAGATAGTCGGGCACCGAGTGGCCGTGGACCTGCGGCGTGAGGTTGTCGAACACACGGACCTTATGTCCAGCCGCAAGCAAGCCATCCACCAGATGAGATCCCACGAATCCAGCACCACCGGTTACGAGAATGTTTCTGGCCATTCCTATTTCGCTCCTATCAAGAGTTCACTCGTGTTCCGAGCCCTGGCATACTTGCGCACCGCCCAGGTGGCAAACGCGGCAAAATCTTCGGCACGCCGGGGAGGGCTGGTGTAATGGGGCTGAATTCCCATGTGCTCAGGCGTGAAGCACAGGGTGAGAGTGGTTTCGAACGGCTCAAGAGCTTTCATTTGCCGGTCAAACCAGACTTCAGAATCCTGCCGAAACCAGTCAGCCCAACTGATGCCAGTGCGCAGATACTTGACTCCAAGACGATTTAGCCACTCCACGGCGAGATCGAGACGATGATCTTCAAAATGAAACCACTGGCAGACGCCCATACCACGAGGAAAGACCTCGGCGGCCGGCTTGGCTGAACCATCTTCGCGGAGGAGCCCCATATAGTAATGACGGTAGTAGGCGCTTCCCTCCGCCTCTTTATGGCGAGTGGTTGCGGTCCATGTAGCCGGAAGGTCAAGCAGGCTGTACCAGTGCACACGATCAACCATGGGCAGCAACAGCTCAGCCGTCTTCTGTAAACCAAAGACCTGCACCTCTTCCGCTCCGAAGGATGAAACTCCAGCTTCGGAGACCCACACAGGCTTTCGCGTCACAGCGCGAATCTCCTCGATCTTCTTTGGCCATTCCTGGATCTTCCAGTGATTCCAATCCAGCGGAAAACCGTGTACAGCCACAATGTCGACTGCGTCGAGAACTCCGTGAGACCCCATAAGCTCGATAAAGTTAGGATCGATGGGAGAGATGCCGCCCAGCGCCAGAGGCAAGCCAGGGCATTCCTGCCGTATGACCTTACTGGCAGTGATGACCATCTCAGCAAACATCTTCCAGTCAGGATCGACCTTGAAGTCCCAGTGGGACAGGTTATTCGGTTCATTCCACAGCATGACTGCTTCAACCATTGCGCACCTTTGCAGAAAGCCGGGCGGACCTAAAGCGTTCCCGCGAGTTCGTGATCAAGAATGTACTTGTTTCCCTTGACAACCGATGCAGGACGGCAGATCCATGTCTCCGGTTCAGGATGTGACTCAATTTCAAGGCCGGAGCTCCGCAGCATCGCCTCCATGGCGCCATGATTCGGTATCCACCAGTTGGTGGGATCTCCGGCGTAGGATTTCTCAATGAAGTACATGCTCGGAAAATCCGGATTGTTGAAGACTTCTTTGTTCCAGAAGTGATAGTCGTCCTTCAACTCGGGACTGTTCAAAGAACCGCGAACCATGGTTTGAAAGACGAGATGGCTCTTAACTTTCTTAATGACCTTATCGAGCGCAAACAGGGGATAGCGCAGATGGTAGAAGACGCCCATAAACAGGACGTAATCGAACTGGCCGGGAAGCTGGTCAACATCATAGACCGAGCACTTGGCAAATTCGATGTCCAGAGAGAGTGTTTCCGCAACAAAGCGGGCCTGGGTGAGATAGCGATCATCTACATCCACGCCGAGTACGCGGCCAGCGCCACGCTTCTTGAGTTCCGCCGAATAGAAGCCGGCGTTGCAACCCACATCCAATACAGAAGCGCCTTTCAGGTCGGCAGGCAAGGCTGGTTCTATGCTTTTCCACTTAACCCGGGGAAAATCCCCAAGAAAATGGTCCGGCGCAGTGGGCACCCCTTTCAGATCGATGTTGTGAAACCACTCTCCCATCTCAGAGATCCGGCGGGATATTTCCTCTGACTGAAGCACATTGCTGGTCACATCACGATGAATGACATTCGTCTGGGTTGTTGCCATCTTCTGACCTTGTTGCTGTCTGCGATTGCACAGCGGCTTGTGAAGTTAATGGGTTAGACACGTGC
>DASUBD010000075.1:0-10712 GCA_035763445.1 Candidatus Angelobacter sp. | reverse complement strand
TAAAGACCAGCCGGGGCTCTCACGCAAGCCGGATTTGAGCGTTCATTTCGCCGGAATCGGCTTTAAGAACCCGGTGATTGCGGCAGCCGGGACGTTTGGTTACGGCATTGAGTTTGAAGATATCGTGACCCTGGAAAAGCTTGGCGGGTTCGTTACAAAGGGCCTGTCACGCGAGCCGATGGTGGGCAATCCTCCGCCGCGCCTGTTTGAAACCGCCGCGGGCATGCTGAATTCCATTGGCCTGCAAAACATTGGCGCGCGCGTTTTTATTGAAGAGAAACTGCCCAAGCTGGCACAGAAGAAAAATGTTGTCGTAATCGCCAATGTATTCGGCTACACGCGCGATGAATATGTTGAGACCATACGCATTTTGAATGAAGCCGAAGGCATTACCGCTTACGAACTGAACGTTTCCTGCCCCAATACCCACGAAGGCGGGATGGTCTTTGGAGCCAATCGTACGCTGCTGGAAGAACTGGTGGCTACGTGCAAGTCGGCAGCAAGGCGGCCTTTGATCGTTAAACTTACACCCAACGTGACCAGCATTCCGGTGATGGCAAAAGCGGCAGCGGATGCCGGAGCCGACGCACTCTCTGTGGTGAACACGTTCGTGGCCATGGCGATTGATGCTGAAACGCGCAAACCGAGGATCTCCAACATCACTGCCGGGCTTAGCGGTCCGGCTATTAAACCGATCGCCTTGCGCATGGTTTATGAGGCAGCTCACGCGGTGGAGATTCCTGTTATCGGCATGGGAGGAATAAGCACCGCAGTCGACGTTGTGGAGTTCATGCTGGCCGGAGCTGCCGCTGTCCAGGTTGGTACAGCAAACTTCTGGGACCCCTGTGCCACAGAAAAGATCATTGATGGGCTGCAGCGCTGGTGCGTGGAGCACCGCGTTAAGAGGGTTACGGAATTAATTGGTGCCCTGCAAGTCTGAACTAACTCTGCCTCCTCACAAAACAATGCTTGGCAACCTTCACTAGCCGCATTTCTTCCAACGTATTAAGTAAAGTTCTGACTGACGCTTCCTGAGAATTGGAGCTCCAGGCTGCTGTCAGCACAATGCTCTGTCCCAACATGAGGTGTACCTGCTGTTCCCCCGGGAGAAGCTAAGATGAAGTACAAATACATCATGGCAGGACTCACGCTCCTGCTCTTTTCGGTGATGGTGTGGGCGCAAACCAATACCATGGACTCGGCGTCTGAAAAGAACGTTCAAATTACCCAGGGTCCCACCATCAGCAATATCAGCGGCAACTCCGCCACCATTCACTGGACTACCAGCAAGACTGCTGCCAACCATGTGAAATATCGCGTGGCCGGAAGCGGCAACTGGCAGAATGCATATCACGCCGGCGGTTCCACTGATCATTCCCTGCAACTCACCGGGTTGCAGCCCGGCCAGACCTACGAGTGGCAAATTCTGACTCGCGATAATGACGTGCGCACCAGCGGACAATTCCAGACTGCTGCAACCGCCGGCGGCACCGCGCCTGACGTAAATGCGGCCAGTGCCGGACAGCCGCCGACCACCACTCCCTCTGGTGCGACGGGAACCAAAGTCCCTCTGTATCGGTTTGTCAGCACCACCTCAGACGCACATACTTTCAGCGCTTCCAACTCTGCTCCCAATGGATTCCGGCTGGAAGGTCCCGCTGCTTTCCTGATGCAGTCGCAAACCGCGGGAACCACCCCGCTCTATTCACTCACCAGTTCCACCGACGCCATGCTTTCCACCAACGGGTCTGAAGGCGCGGGCACATTCCAGAACAGCGGAGTGGTTGGCTACATTGCCACGTCGCAGGAACCAGGCACTGTACCTTTTTATCGCATGGTCAATACCAAGGATGGCAAACACTTTGCCACGGCAAGTCCGCAAGAGCATGCCCAGGCCCTGAGCGGTGGGTATAGAGACGACGGCATTCTAGGGTACGTCTGGCAGCAATAACTCGAAGCCTCGCGCATCATCAGGAGCCACCGGAACTCGGTGGCTTCATTTTTTGCGATGACGTGATTGTGGTTCGATCAGGGATTATTTCCCTTGAGAAATTCCTGCGTAACTTCCGGCAGCTTTTCGCGGATATTGCTGGGCAGGCGATCATGAATCCTGCGCGCGTGAATCCGCGCCACATCGGCCACCACCACGGGAGCAGGGGTAGCTACGGCCACAATCAGCCAAACGACGCTGAAGAAGAGGAAGCCCGCCAGCGCAATCAACTCCAGCACAAGCGCATGCTTGGGCGAATAATGCCGCACTGCGCCGAACGCCACCAGAAAGACAACGGCAGACACGCTGGCGATGATCATGAGCCCGATATCAATGGTGCGATGCAGGATCTGCCGGCTGTGACAGCGGGCGCACTCCGCCAGGTGCTGTTCGTAATCGCCACGCATCTCCGGCGCCAGCCCGGAAATGTCATAGCGCCAGCCGGCCAGTATGTCGCCGATTACTTTATCGCTGCAAACACTGCTCATTGCCTTCACTAAAGCGAGCCTTCTAGGGTTAAGTATAAGGTATGTTCTCACCCTATGGTGAGCGGCTGCAATGGCTTGTCCTGATGGGCCAGGCTGATGGTGGCCGACTGAAACAAGCTCATCTTTCCATCCAGCGCCCGGTACGCGCTTTCACGCGCGAGTTCCGGGTGATTGTTGTGCTCAGAGAGATGTCCCAGAATCACGTGGCTGGCGTGGCCGTCATAGTCTTTGGAAAAAAAATCAGCCAGCGCATGGTTGGAAAGGTGCCCCACACGGCTCATCACCCGCTGTTTTACCATCCACGGATAAGGCCCGTTGCGCAGCATTTCCAGATCATGGTTTGACTCAATCAACAATGCATCGCAACGGCGCAGTTGTTCTTTTACATTCGGCGACATGTATCCCAGGTCCGTGACCACGCCCATCTTCAGGCCACCTGTCCTGAAGGTAAAGCCGCAGGGGTCGGCGGCGTCATGCGGAATGGTGAAGGCCGTCACGGTAATGTCTGCCACAGTAAAGCTGTGCCCTGCCTGAAAATGTTCAAGACGCTCAAGCCGCGCCGGCTTGCCTTCCGCGTCTCTGTTTTCCCTATGCCAAAGATGATACGTTGCCTCGGTGACAAACACCGGAACGTGCACTTTGCGTGCCAGCACCTGCAGCCCGGCCACATGGTCCTGATGCTCATGGGTAATGACAATCGCCTTCAGGTTTTCCGGGTCTTCACCCGCCGCGCGCATCCGTTTGAGGGTCTCGCGGCAGGAAATGCCCGCGTCAACCAGAATGCTGGCCTGGTTGCTGGAGATGACGGTGCAATTGCCTCTGCTTCCGCTGGCCAGGACTGTCATGCGCATCGCCATCGTTTGCAGCATACTGGCATTGGGCGCCGCCGCGATAGTATCAAACTGGTTAACACGCCCAGAATCTGTTGATATCTGTGCCGCAATCGCTTCCCGTTCAGCGCAGCTCGGCCCGGACGGCTCAGCTTCCGGTGTGGGCGCAGCTAGTAGATCCCAATTTCAATCAGCCTGCCGCCCTTCCGCTGACACTCGCGATAGCCCCACGCCCGGTACAGCGGACGTCCGCTGCTGCTGTGATAGCCATCCACCATGCGATCAAGAATCTGCTCCACGGTGGCGTTCTTTGTCTGAATCACCGTCGGCGACGTCTTGATCAACTTGCCTGCCGCGTGCGATGGCCTTGCCACCCGCATCCGGTGCTTGCGCATGTAGGCCTGCACCTCGGCTGTCTGCAACAGAGCCGGTAACGACGCCTGCGGCGGCCGGTCTTCAATCACCAGAAACTGCCTGACCCGCACTTTCAGCAACCCGGCCTTGCTCTGCTTGTCGGCGACACGCACGCGCCCATCACCGTACTCTTGCCAATGCATTTCCGGATAGCGCTCCGTAATGCTCTTGAACGCTTCTTCCATCGGCTTCTGCGCCGCATCGCGAGACACAATGTGCGCTTCCACCAGCCTGCTTCCTGCGCCACACTGGCAGCGCTCAATCACTGAGCCCGAGCGTTGCGCCGCGGTCAAAATCTGCGCCACCGCCACAGGCAGAGGCAGATTGTCGCTCACCGTTTCTGTCTTGACAGCAGAAGCGGAACCAGCATTCGCGGGCGCCGGCACATTTTCCGGCAGCGCGCCATTGCTCTCAGCCGGAGGACGGCGGCATCCGCTGAGCAGCACCATCGCGGCCATCAGCGCAACCGGCAGTCTGGACAGCAAATGTTTCTGTGTGGGCACGTGCTTAGCAGCATAGCTGCCTGATCGCACCCTGCACAGTGATTCTTGCGCTCCCTCCACTGCCATCAGGTGTATCACCTCCGATTCAGCCGGCCCTTTCGGCGCAGGCTGACGGTGCGCCTGCGTCCACCTGAGTCCATAGGATCGCCATGCCCGTGTGGCACAGCCGCCCTCGGCTGTGGGGGTTGGGGTTCCTCCGTGTCTCCGCGTCTCCATGGTAGGTTTTTGCTTTCAAGTGTTTTTGAGTAGTGCTGTGAAACCTTATATCCCTATACTAAAAAACGTACACGAAACAATTTGCGAGGAGTGTGCAGCCCAAAAAACGTAGCCGCACCAGAAAAAAGCAAGCTGCCTGATAAACACGCCTGACACAAAAGAAGCCGGTCCGCCCGCACCAACCCGGATGGCCCATCTAAATCTTCCACTCCTTTTAGCGACAAAAGATTGTCGCAAAAACAATGAAGTTCCATCGATATCATAGGAGGACGTTGTGAAAAACTCCTTTAAGGATCGGCTCGCAAGCGCTGGTGTGTTCCTGCTGTGCATTCTGGTACTAGGAAGCTATGAGCTTACGCTGGGGCAATCAGAATTCAGCGGAGGTCGGATAACATCCTTGCTGTCAGGCCTTTTTGAGGTTGGAGTGATCGTACTTGTTGTTGCTCTATTACTGACATTTTTCTCCCGACAGATTGCGGCCTGCATCGGGTTAGCAGGGACACTCCTCTGTCTGCCAGTTTACGGTTACTTCACGGCTCCAGGCGTCTTTAGGGCAATTTTCCCGGGAGAATATTCCACTCCGTTACAGCATGTCTTTATCGCTGAGAAATGGACAATCTTAGGAGTTATCGTGATCGTTTTTGTTGTTTCATTCAATTTGCATGTTCTTTTCTCTAAGAGAGCTGTGAACCACTCCCTTTCATGAAACTTATCCTGAAAAACCGGGGACAGGAAGCTGTGAAAAAATTGATTTCTCAACGGTCTTCGCGAGTCAGGTTCTGCGCCTGCCCCACTGCTTTGCAGCCAACGTCGGCTGTGCCGCGCAAGAGGAAACCGAAGAAGAAATAAACGTCAACCACGGCCAGAGCTGATGGCTAAGAGCCAATGGCTAATAGCTGAATTTCTCGCCCGCCAGCATCCCAAACGGACTCGAGCCAAGAAACCCAAGCGCACCAGAAAAAAGCAGGCCGCCTGATCCAACTCCTGACAAAAAAGAAGCCGGGCCATCCGCACCAACCCGGATGGTCCTTCTAAATCTTCCACTCCTTTCCTTTAAAGAGACCAAAGATTTGTCCCAGAAAACAAGACCGGCCCGAAGGCCGGTGAGTACACCCACTGAAGGGTACCTTTAAGCAAGCTGCCCGTAAGCAGTTTACTCATACGTGTCAAAGAGCCTATAGTATACGGCAAAAGGGGAAACGACGGATGTTTAACCCCGTAGTCAGTCACTTCCGGATTCATTTCTTTTCCGCCAGGTCCTCTTTCAATTTCGCCACCGGCGCATCTCTCACCGGCTTCGCCCAGTCGTTCATGAGTCCGGAAAAGTACTACCAGTCTGATCCTGAACCACCGAATTCCCAGCCGGCAGGCAGCGGTCAGAGCGCCGCGCCACAGATCTCTTACTCGTTGCACCGCCTGGGCCGGCGCTGCCAATATGACCGCCAGTCCAGCACCAGGGCCCGCGCTCACAAGTTCTGGAGCGCCTACATGAACAAGGTGTCGCATGAGGACTATCGCGGCCCATGGCGAGGCCTCGCGCCTCTGCGCGCAGGATTCAAAGATACGCCCCAGCGCAGATTGCTTCGCCTGAAGCAGGACTCCATTCAACAGCGCATGCAGGCTCAAGCTCAGCAGGCTCCGGCTTCTCCGCTGCAGATCAAAGCCTTTCCCAAGCTGCATGTGTGCCCAATTGGCTGGGCGGCAGGGATTGTGGTGGACGTGGAAGGCGATCTTCCTTTTGACCAGATGCCGGTGCTGGTGGATTTGCTGCGCTCTGAACCTGTGTATCTTTTCCGCAATGAGAAAGATCTTCTGCAACTGGAGCAGCTCCTCACGGCAATGCACCGCGTGGTGCGCGACGCGCTGCTGGTGACAGATCGTCGGCGTCCCATGAATGAAACGGCAAGATCGTACATTGTGTGCTCTCCGCTCGCCTTTCAGGGCCAATCCGGTTTCGCGGGTGATGAACAGATTGACCTGTCATTGATTCTGCGCGTGCTGGAACAGAATCCGTCGCTTTCTGACGATTCCCGGCGCACGGTATCACCCACGCCGCGGAGCTTCACCGTAACGCGCTTTAACCGCGGCACCATGCGCATCACGGCGACCCTGGGTGACGAGGATCATCAATCGCCCGCGTGCGCGCTCAGCAATCTCAAGAATTGTCTGCTCATGACGTCTCTGATGGAGCAATACCACAGCGATTCGGCAGGGCACTCCAGTCCCGCGGTACAGCAGATGCGGGAGGAGGTGGAGCTGACCTTTGCCTTGCTGAAGAGTGCATGGAAATCACCGCATTTTCAGGCGCTGTGCAGTCGCGACTCAGGCCTGCAGAAGATGATGAGGTCGGCCGTCACAAATGTGTACAACTTTATCCAGAGTAACTTTCAGGGAGTCGCCATTGGCGACAACGCAAAGGTAATCGGGAGCCTCGATCCGGCGCGGCGCGCAGTTTACCTCTCGGCCCAGGACAAGATGGAGCAAATGGCACGGGCCGCGGGCCAGGGCGAGGATTGAGGCACCACATCTTCACAGTTAACAGAATAAGGAGTGAACCATGGCCAGCAAATATTCTTTCACCTCCAATACCATCACCAATGCCGCCATCGGCGACAATGCAACGCAAATCGTCCAGGGTTGGGGCAGTGATGAGCTGCAGAAATTCGCGCAAGACCTGTTGCGGTTGCGTCCTGAAATAGAGAAGAGGGCCGTCAGCGACGAGCAGAAGGAAGACGCAAAGACCGTTGACGCTATCCGCCAGGATGCAGCCCAGGGCAACAAGCCCGCTGTGCTTGAGAAACTCAAAAAGCTTGGCAAATGGGGTTGGGACACGCTCAAGGACCTGGGCGTATCAATCGCCGTGGAGGCGCTCAAAAAAGCCGTAGGGTTCTAGCGACAAAAAGAACCACAGACAACAACTGTGAGCGCAAATATTTGCCGCAGGTTTTTATCTGCGTTGATCTGGGGCGAAATATTCCCGTTTCCGCGTCTGCAGTGTTGGATTTATCTGTTTCAATTTTGGCAATGCTGGCAATCCTGGCAACTGCCGGCGGTATAATCCTCACCCAGAACGGCTCAAATCTAGATTCGGAGCTTTGGCGATGAGAACACTTGCTTCAGCCTCTCTTCTCCTTGCGCTGGCTGTTTCTCTGGCTGCGCAAACTTTCCGGGGTGGCGTTCAGGGAACCGTTACTGACAGCACGGGCGCCGTAGTGGCCAACGCCGACATCACAGTCACCAATCCTTCCACAGGATTTTCCCGCAGCAGCAAGACTGACAACACCGGCAACTATTTTGTTTCTGAGCTGCCTATTGGAACTTATGACGTAAGCGTGAAAGCCTCGGGCTTCCGTCCCGCCACGGTGAAGGCCGTGAGTGTGGAGGTTTCCGTGAGCCAGCAGGTCAATGTTCAGCTCTCGCCGGGTGAAGTATCTCAAACGGTTGTGGTCACCGTACAGTCGCCGCTGATCGAAGCAACGCAGGACAATCTTGGCGGCAATATTGAAACCCAGCAGATTCAGGAACTCCCTGTGAGCGGGCGCGACTTCACCAAGCTGCTGGTCATGGTGCCCGGCTCGGGCGGCGATCCTTCAGGCGTGGCTGATTCGCCCGGCTCGTTCGGCCTCTTCAGCATCAACGGCAACCGCGGACGCTCCAACAATTATCTGCTCGACGGCACCGATATGAATGATGGCTACCGCAACCTGCCGGCCATCAACCAGGGCGGCGTCTTCGGCACGCCGGCCACTATTTTGCCCATGGATGCGCTTGATGTTGTTTCCATCACCAACGGAACTGAAGCGGAGTACGGTCGTAATTCAGGCGGCACGGTCAACATAGTCACCAAGTCCGGCACCAATTCGCTTCACGGTTCGGTCTACGAATATTTCCGCAACAACGCCCTCGACGCGCGCAATTTCTTCAACTCCAAGCCCGGCCCGCAGGACGCGTTCCACAACAACCAGTTCGGATTTTCGCTTGGTGGTCCCTTTAAGAAAGACAAGACCTTCTGGTTCGTCTCCTATGAAGGCCAGCGCGAAGGTGTGGGCATCCCCACGCTCGCTCGCGTGCCCACTCCGGCCGAACTGAACTCGGCCATTGCCACGAACGGCGGAGCTGCCAATCCGGTAATCGCGCAATTGCTGGCGCGCAACCCATGGCCGTCCCCGAATATTCCAGTCGATTCAAACGGCAACAACCTGCTCACCTCTGATCCTGCCAGCAATCGCGTGGACAGCCTGATCGCCAAGATTGACCAGCGCTTCAGTGACAAAGACAATCTCACTGGCCGCTACTATTTTGGCGATAGTGATCAGAGCTTCCCGCTGGCCCTGGTTGGCGGCGGAATCCTTCCCGGCTTCAACACCGTCACGCCGACGCGGGTCAATATTCTCTCCATTTCGCATACGCACATGTTCAACCCGCGCCTGCTCACGGAAATCCGCTTTGGCTATAACCGTTTCCATGAGACCTTCGGACCTCAGGACAGCACCTTTGATCCTTCCACCATAGGGCTCAACATGGGTACCACCGCGCAGGATTTCGGCCTGCCGCAAATTTCGGTTGGTCCGCCCGCAGCCGATCCGAACTCACCCTCTTTTGCCATTCTTGGTGCCAACACCTCGGTTCCGCGCGGACGCACTGACACCAATTGGCAATTTTTGGACAATTTCACCTGGACACGCGGCCGCCACAACTGGAAGTTTGGCTATGAATTCCGTCGCACCTTTGTGGATGGCTTCTTTGACAGCGGCTACCGCGGCAAGCTCAGCTTTGCTTCTCTGGAGGATTTCGTCGCCGGCGTGCCTGACAGTGGCCGCCAGGCCCAGGGCAATTCTTCCCGCCAGACTTTTCAGAACAACCACTCGTTCTATCTGCAGGATAACTTCCGCTTCTCCCACGGCCTCACGTTCGACTATGGTCTGCGCTGGGACTACTTCGGTGTTATCGGAGAAGACCAGAACCGGTTCAGCCTGCTGGATCCAGCAACCGGCACCGTCAACCTCACTAAGCAGCTCTATCCGCGAGACATGAACAACTTTGGCCCGCGTGCCTCAGTTGCATGGGATCCTCGCGGCAACGGTAAGACGGTCATTCGCGCCGGCTGGGGAATGTACTATGATGCTTTCTCCCAGGACTTCTTCGTCGGCCAGCTTCCTTTCAACACCTTTAACTCCGGACCCGCTTACAACGGCGTTGGGCCTGATCCCATTACCTTCAGCTTTTCTCCTGCAACAACCATTCAGCCCGGCGTCCCTGTCTTTGATCCCACCAGCTTCGCCGCCACAGACGTCTTTACCGTGGACCAGAACATTCGCACTCCCTATATGCAGGTCTACAACCTGAACGTGCAGCAGGAGCTGACCAACAGCATCGCGGTGCAGATCGGATACGTGGGCTCGCAGGGAAGAAAGCTTTTCCGCTATCGCGATATCAACCAGCCTGATCCTCTTACCGGAACGCCCTCGCCATTTCCTGCGTTTGTCTACATCAACCAGTTTGAATCGTCCGCCAGCAGCAGTTACAACGCGTTTCAAGCGTCAATCAACTTCCGCAATTGGCATGGCCTCAGCTCTACCCTGAATTACACCTGGTCGCACTCCATTGATAACGCCAGTGACGGCCAGGACTACGTTCCCAACGCCACCCAGCCGGACAACAGCCTGCGTCCTGATCTGGAGCGCGCCAGCTCCAACTTTGATATGCGCCAGAAGCTGAGCTGGAACTACACCTATAGGTTCCACGACCTCGGCAGCAACAAGTGGCTGGGCAAAGGCTGGAGCATCAGTGGCGTGCTGGCTCTCGCAGCGGGCCAGCCCTTCAACGTCAATTATCTTTTTGAAAATGACTTCAACGGCAGCGGCGAATTCTTCGGCCGGCCGGACCTGGTGGGCAATCCTTTCGCGGGCACCAGCACGCCCAATAGTTTCCTGAACCTGAGCGCGTTCCAGGTGCCGTGCGCGCTTGACGCCGGCGGTAACTGCATTCCCGGCACACAGCATTTCGGCAATCTCGGCCGTAATGCCTTCGTTGGTCCGAACTACAAGAACTTTGACTTCAGCCTTGTGAAGGACACAAGCATCACGGAGCACGTAACCATGCAGCTTCGGATCGACGCGTTCAACCTTTTCAATCACCCGAACTTCGCCAACCCGCTGTGGCCGAACTTCGGCGTCGATTTCGCGCAGAACGGCCTCGATGCCACAGGTCACGGCACAGGCTTCCTGCCGATTACCGTGACTCCCGACGTGGGAACAGGCAATCCGTTCCT
>DASUBD010000074.1:0-16350 GCA_035763445.1 Candidatus Angelobacter sp. | reverse complement strand
CCAGCAGCCCCGCGTGCTAGGCGAGAACCGCATCGAGCCGCTGCAGAACTACGGGGTAAAAATCATCTCGGTTGGCTTCCTCAATCCCGGTGACAAGCCTCTGGTTTGGCGCGGACCCATGCTGCATTCCATCATTCGCCAGTTTCTGCAGCAGGTGGAATGGGGCGAGTTGGATTATCTCGTCGTAGATCTGCCACCGGGAACCGGAGACGTTGTGATTTCGCTGTTCCAGACAGTGCCACTGACCGGGGCGGTTGTGGTTTCCACGCCGTCAGATGTTTCCCTGCAGGACGGCCGCAAAGCCATTGAGATGTTTCGCACCGCCCGAGTGGACATTCTGGGCATGGTGGAGAACATGAGCCACTTTGTTTGCCCCCATTGCCATCAGGAGATCGATATCTTCTCCAAAGGTGGAGTGGCCAAAACATCGGAGCAATTCGGCGTGCCGTTTCTGGGCTCGATTGCGCTGGATCCTGATATCCGCAAGGGTGGTGACAGCGGTAAGCCGGCAGTTCTGGAAGGCGAAGACTCTCCCCATGCCAAGTCTCTCTACGATTTTGCCCGGCAGGTGCTGATGCGGGTGGAAGAGGTGAAAAAGAGCAGCGCTCCCGGCGATGTGATCCAGGTACAGTAACCCAGCCCTCGGCTCTTGGCCTTTAAGCTTGCCGGCCTTACCTATGACGCAGGCACTGAGGGTTCCTTTGCGCTACGCCCTTTCGTGACTTTTCGGTGTGTTCTTTGGCCTGCGCAAACTGCGCATTCATGGCATAATCAGGAAAGATTCCCTTGGCTTCACGGCTCAAAAAAGCCACAGAGGTAGCCAATGCGTGTGCGCAAGAGCGTCGAGGAGTACTACCGCGCGTTAGGGCTCGCGCCCGGGGCCTCGCAAAAAGAGGTGCGTCGCGCCTATCTGCGCCTGGTGAAGTTGTGGCACCCTGACCAGTTCGCCCAGAATCCCCGCTCTCAAGCCATTGCCCAGGACAAGCTGAAAGGGATCAATGAGGCTTACACCTTCCTGCGGGAATACAAGCCCGGCCAGCCGCTTCCCGATCACGGTGACGGCTATACCTGGCCTGGCGGTTACTCACGGGGCGCAACCGAAGAGTGGTATGCCTACAGGCGGCGAGCGTACTATGAGCCGCCCATCGTCGATCCCTACGAAGGGGATTATCAGTACCGTCCGGTGGGCAACTCTCGTGGCAGCAAATTTGCCTGGGTTATCGCAGTAATTCTTATTGCGAACTTCGCTCAGTGGGGAACAGGCTGGGGAACTTACAATCCCGCTCCGCCGAAAAATGTGAAGCATGCCAACGTCAGCGCGATTGATCCGGCAGCCATGACCGTGTTCGCAGCCCAGCCTCCAGACGATTCATCGCTGACTCGGTCAATTCCTTCGCCTTTGCCGTACTTCTTTGTGGGCTCAACCAAAGCCGATGTTTATCGCATACAGGGTATGCCGCAGTGGTCCAGCGAGCATGAATGGCGGTACGGGACATCACGAGTCTATTTCCGTGGGCCCATGGTGGAGCGGTGGACGAGCACGAACCAGTTTCCGCTGAAGGCCATCAACCTGCCCAGGGTCGCGCCTCAGGAGGTCATTCGCAAAGGCTCCAGCTCTGCCGAGGTGCTGGCCATCCAGGGAACGCCCGTTTCAGTGAATGACGTCTACTGGGCCAACAGTACTCCGGTGCAGCAGAAAGACGGCCAAATCAACATAGGGAAAAGCACATACTGGCACTATGGCGATTCGAGCATTGAACTGTCCGGGGATAAGGTGATCGGCTGGACGGAAAAGCCGAGTTCGCCGCTGCGAGTTCAGCACTGAAATCTGCTCGCGAGTTGGCGACTTCCCGAATTAGCACTCTTGCCCTCCAAGTGCTATCTTGACAACAACTCACTAAAATTCCTACAATGAGAACTGTCGAGTTGTCTCCAATATTGATATAAATAGTTGGAAACAAAAGGCTTAGTTGTATATGCCAAATCAGGGACAAATCGGCCCGCGGGAGCGGGAGATTCTTACTGCCATTATTGAGACTTACATCTCCTCAGGGGAGCCGGTAGGCTCACGCACGCTTTCACGACACAATAAGGATGGCCTGAGTCCGGCTACCATCCGGAATGTGATGGCAGACCTGGTGGAAGCCGGCTTTCTGGAGCAGCCGCACACATCAGCTGGCCGGGTGCCTACTGCGCAGGCCTATCGTTATTATGTTGATCAAATTTCCGGCAAAGCTCTGCTTTCTCCCGCCGACCAGAGCCTGATTTCTGAGACCTTACAGGGCACGGTCGACATCCAACAGTTTTTAGAGAGGACTTCCCACGTGCTGTCGCTGGTTTCCAGCGGCGTGGGTGTGGCTATTGCGAATGCCGGTCCTCAGAATGCTCTGGAACATGTGCATTTTTCGCGGCAGGGGCCAAACAAGGTTCTTGCCGTGGTGGTCACGAAATCGGGCGTGGTGCATGACCGCATGATGCGTCTGCAGCGCGACCTGACGCAGACCGACCTGGATACGGCGTCCAACTACATCAACGCGAATTTCCGCGGATGGACCGTGGACAAGGTGAAGGCGGAAATCGGGCGGCGCATTGAACATGAGCGCAGCGAATATGACCGGCTGATGCAGAGCTTGAGGGAGTTATATGAAAGCGGGGCACTGGCAACCAGTGAGCCGGCCAGGAACATATTTGTAGATGGCGTTTCCAATCTGGTGGTGAACGAAGAGGACCATGAACGTCTCCGCGGCCTGTTGAAGACACTGGAAGAGAAGCAAAGGGTGGCGGAGCTGCTCTCTGCCTATCTGGATACCAGGCAGGAAGCGGTGAGGGTGGTAATCGGACTGGAAGAGGCCATGCCGGAGATGAGGAATCTGGTGCTGATCGGAGCCCCCGCCCGTGTAGGCGAAGAGATGCGAGGCTCACTGGCAGTGATTGGGCCGACGCGGATGGATTATCAGCACACGATTACCGCTGTCTCTTACATCGCGCAGCTTTTTGACAAGCTGCTGAATGAGAACGCGTGAAAAAGATCCCAATTAAAAGACCAGGTGTTGTGATGAGCAAGTCCAACGGACAGACTGATGTCCACGTTGAAGAACAGCAGAAGGAAACTCTGGAGCACGAGCTGCCGGAAGCCGATCCTGCGGACGGTTTTCAGGAGAAACAGCAGTCGGCAAATGTAGCGGCAGAAACAGCGCCCGCGGAAGCTACGAGCGAAGCAGAGCTACGCAAGTTGCGCTCTGAGCGCGATAACCTGCTGGATCGTTTGGCCCGCCTTCAGGCGGAGTTCGATAACTCTCGCAAACGCGCAGCCAAAGAGAATGCTGATTACCGCGACTACGCTGTGGCTGATGCCGCCCGTGGGCTGCTCCCCGTGGTGGACAGCTTTGAGCTCGCGCTCAAGAACGCCGAGGTAAAGCCGGAAGATCTGCGCAAAGGCATGGAGCTGATTCGCAAGCAACTCGAAGACGCGTTGCAGAAGATGAACGTGCAGAGGGTCCCGGCTCAAGGCAAGCCATTTGATCCCCGGGTGCATGAAGCCATTGAGATGGTGGAGAGCAGTGAAGTTCCCGACCATCATGTTCTTGAGGAGTTGCAGCCCGGCTACAAGATCAAGGAACGGCTGCTGCGCCCGGCGATGGTCCGCGTGGCCACATCGAAAAAGTAAGTCCAAAATCTACCACGGAGGCAGGGAGACACGGAGACAAACAATCAACCGCTGTCTCCAGGCAGAACTGGAAAGAATGGCGACGCTGCCACAACCGGGCTACTACGAAGTTTTGGGCGTGCCTCAAGGGGCAACCGCGGAGGAGGTCAAAGCCGCCTTTCAGAAACTCGTGACCGATTTTCATGCGGCGGGGAAGCCGAAGAATATCGACGACGTTGAGTGGCTCCGGAGCGTGGTTCACGCCTACCATGCCCTGAACGACGACTCGAACAATCAGAACGGTGGAACAAATTTCGGATACGATTTCGCGGCAATCAAGGATATGAGCCGCGCTGTAGATGCTCAAATTGACCGGCAGAAGTTTGCCATTCTTCAGACGGTACTGGGCCTACCTCTGGCGGAGGCCATTTGGGCGCATTTGAAATTGAGGAACATTTGACGACACAGGCAAAACGCGACTATTACGAAGTACTCGGGGTGAGCCGTACGGCCACTGAGCAGGAGATCAAGAGCTCGTATCGCAAGCTGGCCATGCAGCATCACCCTGACCGCAATCCCGGCAATGCTGAAGCGGAAGAAAAGTTTAAGGAGTGCACGGAAGCTTACAGCGTGCTGATTGATGTTGAGAAGCGCCAGCGGTATGACCAGTTCGGCCATGCCGGAGTGAACGGCGGTGGGTTCAGCGGCTTTGATCCATCCAACTTTCAGGATTTCGGAGATATTTTCGGCGACATCTTCAGCGATTTCTTTGGTGTCAATATAGGCGGAGGCAGCCGTCGCGGACGTCCGCAACGGGGAGCCGACGCGCGGGCTGATCTCAATCTCACTTTTGAAGAAGCTGCAGCCGGCAAAAAGACCACGGTAAAAGTCCGGCACTATCAGAACTGCGAGCAATGTAAAGGCAGCGGGGCGGCAGAAGGAAAGGGCCCTAGCACGTGCAGCAGTTGCGGCGGTCGCGGCCAGGTGCGATATCAGCAGGGGTTCTTCTCCATCGCGCGTACTTGCCCGGCTTGTGGCGGCACCGGCCGCGTCATCAAAGATCCCTGCAGCAAATGCAAGGGAGATGGCCGGGTGATGAAAGAGCGCACGGTGGAGGTGAGCGTTCCTCCCGGTGTGGAAGACGGAACCAGAATCCGCTATCAGGGACAGGGCGATGTGGGCGGAGTCGGCGGTCAGCCAGGCGATCTCTATATTGTCCTGCACGTAAAGCCACATGCGTTTTTTGAACGCGAAGGCAAGGACCTGTATTGTTCGGTGCCAGTCTCCTTTGCTCAGGCCGCCCTGGGCGCGGAAATCGCCATCCCAACTCTGGAAGGCGAGCACAAGCTGAAGATTCCGGAAGGCACACAAACCGGGACCACGTTCCGCATTCGCGGCAAAGGTCTGCACGGATTGCAGAGTTCCGGCAAGGGAGATTTGTTTGTCAGGGTCCGCGTGCAGACTCCCTCCAAGCTCACGAAGAAACAGCGCGAACTGCTTGAAGAACTGGGCGGCACGTTTGCGGTGGAGAACAAACCCGAACCGCGCAGCCTGTTCGATAAGGTGAAAGAGATCTTTGGGTAGGTATTACATCTGGTTTGTGGTGATCGTGGCCGGCCTGGCCGGGGCCATCAGGGTCCTGTTGCCGCGCCGCTTTGCCGAACTACAACTGGAGTGGCTGCGTAAATCTGCTCCTAAGAAGGCGCGCATGCGAGCGCTTCTTTTCCTGGTGGTTGGCCTCGTCTTTGGCGCGCTGTACTTCATCCCCTGGGGCAGGCAGGCATGGGTGGTAATTGGCACTATCTTTTCTCTGCTCAGCGCCGCTGAGGTTTTCTTTCAGGCCCAGTATCCCAACCTTGATGCGCTGATCTTCCAGAGCCGGCTGCTGGGGATTCTTTATCTTGGACTTGCCGCCGGATCGTATTTAATGCTCTCACGCATATGACGCGGCGCCGCTGGATTGCCGACCGCGTAGAAGGCCACCATGCCTTCCTGATCGGCGCCAACGCTCATCACCTGTTTCGTGTGCTGCGCGCCCAGCCGGGACAGCAATTTGATATTGCTGCAGAAGGTGTGGTCCGTCTGGGAACCATCATGCACGCGACCGCGAACGAGATCCAGTTCCATTTGGGTGAGGAAGTGGCAAGACAGGTGCTGCCGGAAGTGGCGGTCTATCTCTCGATTTTTAAGTTCGATCGCCTGGAGTGGGCGATAGAGAAGCTGACCGAGCTTGGCGTAGCGCGAATGATCCCGGTGCTGGCCGAGCGGAGCGCGCAGCATCTGGCGAAAGCCGCCGAAGCACGCGTGGAACGCTGGAGAAAAATTGCAAAGGAAGCAGCGCAGCAGGCGCGCCGGATATCGCCACCGGAAATCGCTGCTCCCTTGAAAGTTCCTGCAGTGACTAAAGCAGCAGAGGAGTGCCGCATCATCCTTTCTGAAGTAGAAGAAGCCGTTTCATTGAAATCGTCGCTTGCCGGTGCGCGTCCGCCGATTGCATTGGCCTTCGGCCCTGAAGGCGGATGGACCACAGAAGAACTCGAGTTGTTCACGTCCGCAGGATGGAAATCGGTATCGCTGGGCCATACGATTTTGCGCGCTGAAACGGCGGCGATTGCGGCGGTGGCGGTGGTGATGGCGGAGCTGGCCTAAATCTTTTTCACCGCGGAGGCGCGGAGACGCGGAGAATTCAAAAATATTCGACGCAGATGAGCGCAGATTGGCGTTGTTTTTCCGGAATGAGATTGCCTTCACTGCTTTTTCTGATCTGCGTTGATCAGTGTGAATCTGTGGCTGATTTTCTCTGAGCCCTTTACTGTCGTTTGCGCCGGGATTTCCTCCGCTTTTCCACAAAGAAATTTGTCGTCAACCGACGATTCCCATTGCGTCATTCGCCTTAGTTTCGCATAATGCAATAAGGCAAGTTGTGCGCGAGGCATTCACTCCCAATTCGAGGCAGAAAGAGGCCATTGAACACGTGTCCGGTCCTATGCTGGTGCTGGCCGGCGCAGGCACGGGCAAGACCACTGTGCTGGTGGAGAGGATTGCCTGGCTCATTGAGCAGCAGCACGCGCGGCCGGAAGAGATTCTGGCCATCACGTTTACTGATAACGCGGCGCAGGAGCTTGTGGAACGGGTGGAGAAGCGGCTGAGGCGGCGAGCAGCGGTAAACGCGAGCACGTTCAACGCGTACTGCAACGGAGTCCTGCAACGAAATGGCCGCGGTTTCTTTGTTCTCACCAAAGAAGATGTTTACGTGTTCCTGCGGCAGCGCATTGATCAGTTGCAGCTTGAACGCTTCATCAAACCTTCTGACCTGGGCGAGTTTCTCCATGACCTGCTGGAATTTTTTGATCGCTGCCATGAAGAGCTGATCACGCCGGAGCAGTTTCAGGCCTATGTCGACGGCTTGCGCGCCGGCGGAAGCATTCCTCGCAACTGCCGCACCAAAGAAGTGGAAGAGCTGGGCAATGAAGAAATTTTGGCGCGTTGGCAGGAGATTGCGCGCGCCTACCGCAACTCTCTGTGCCTGTTGGAGGAGAACGGCCTGGGTGTTTTCGGGATGCAGATCAGCAACGCGGTTCGCCTGCTGCAGTCCGATGGCGGGCTGCTGGAGCATGAGCGCAAAAAAGCTCGCTTCATCCTGATTGATGAATTTCAGGACTGCAACTCCAGCAACATTACGTTGGCTGAGCTGCTTGCTGGACGCGAGCGCAACATCTTCGTTGTCGGCGATCCAGACCAGGCCATCTACCGCTTCCGCGGGGCTTCCAGCGCAGCCTTCGTGGAATTCCAGAAGCGTTTTCCTGATACCCGCGGTGTGGTGCTGGATGAGAACCAGCGCTCGCGAGGAAATATTCTGCGTGTGGCCTACAAGGCCATCTCTGAGAATCCGCCGGTCCAATCCCTGGGCGTGGCCGTGAAGTTTGAACGCAAGCAGCTCCTCTCCGCCCGAGACCTCAGGGAACAGTTCAGCGGAAGGCTGGTGTTTGACGATCATGTGGACGTTGCAATCTGCGGATCGCACGATGATGAGGCTGCACTCGTCGCAGGTGAGATCGAGCGGTTGCGTCTGAGCCAAAAGCCGCAGGACAAGAGTTCCACTGCGGTGCTTTATCGCCAGCATCTCCATCGTGAGCGCGTGATGGAGGAACTCGCGGGCCGGGGGATTCCGTTCGTTGTGATTGGGATGAATGTGCTTGAGACTGGGCCAGCGCGCGATCTGCTGGCGGTAGCGCGTGCAGTTTCAAATCCTAACGACGCAGAAAGCCTGTTCCGCGTTTGTGCCTTACCCGCTTTTGCCATGTCCGGTGAGCAACTCAGGGAAAAGCTTGCCGCGGGAGGCAGCAGGACTACATTCCGCGCTGTACTGGCCACCATGGAAGCCGGTGTGCGCGTGCTGGAGGCGACGCGCCAGGCAGCGGAGTTCATCGCCGCGGAAAAGCTCACTGCAGAGCAGGCGCTGGTTTATCTGGTACGCAACTTTGGCCTGGCGGAAGCACACCCTGTGGTCCAGGCAGTGTTGCGCTTTGCGGAGAGTTGGAAGCAGAAACCATTCCTTACCAGGCTGGGATTGCCGGACTTTCTCGAATACCTGAAACATTTCATCCAGGGCGGCGGCATCATCCCTCTTTTTTCCGAACAGCAGATGGCCGAGTTGGAACGTGAGTACCCGGACGCCGTGCGTCTGATGACCGTGCATGCGGCCAAAGGCCTGGAATTCACGCACGTCTGGCTGCTGCGGATCAGTTCCGGATCATTTCCAACAAACTTCAAAACACCACTGTTTGAATTCCCACCTGAACTGCGCGGATCTGTCGCCGCAGGTGACGGCAAGGAAGTGCATGAGCAGGAAGAGCGCAGGCTCTTCTATGTAGCAATCACGCGCGCGCGCGACCGGCTCAGCATGGGTGGAAGGCCGGGACGCGGGCGCGATAAAACACCTGCCGGATATTTGCGGCCCTTGCTGCAGGATCGCAACTTGAGAGCGGCGCTTGCGGAACGAGAAGCAGGCAATCCGGCAAGCGCAAAGCCGCCGCTGGAAGTCTCGCCTGTGCTTTCCTGGATGCTGATGCCGGCATCATTTGCAGGACGCGACCTGCCGCTCAGCGCCAATGCAGTCCAGAATTACGCGACTTGTCCCATGAAATTCAAGTTGCAGCGGGACTGGAGAATCCCGGGTGACGCCGCCGCAGCACTGCAATATGGCAATGCAATTCACACAGTGCTGAAGCACTATTACGATCCCGCTGCTCACGCCACTGAAATCACCGCAGTGAACATTGTGCAGGCGTTCGAAAAGGAATTCAGCAAGGGCGTTATTGATGACCCGGTGCAACGCAGGATGTATGAAGAGCAGGGAGCCAGACAATTACGCGCGCTGATTGAGGCGCGGCCGAAGAATTCTATCGAAGTGCTGGCGGCGGAGCACAAATTTACTTTCAAACTGGGAGGCCTGGATATTGTCGGGCGCATTGATCGCATGGACCGGCTGGAAGATGATGCTGTCCGCGTGGTGGATTACAAGACGGGATCGCCGAAGGACAGCAAGTTCGCCGACGAAAGCCTGCAGCTTTCCATTTACGCCATGGGCGTGAGCCGCATGGGATACAGGCCACGCGAGCTGGTGCTGGTGAATGTGCAGGATGGAAGCGAGGTGGTGAGCTTCCGCACACCCAGGCAGCTTGAAACAGCGCAAAGAAAGATTGAAGAAGCTGCTGAGGGCATTGCCTGCGCTGATTTTGAGCCAAAGCAAGGCCCGCACTGTATCTGGTGCGAATTCCGCAAACTTTGCCCCGCGACCGAGCAGCGGGTCTATTTGCCGGTAGGAGCGCTGGCCGGTGGAGCAGAAACCAAAACAGCAGGAGCACGGGGATGAATGCAAGATGTTGCTGCAAGGATAATGAATTTCCGGAGATCAGGAAAACGCGATGACCGGGGCTTTAGGTTTTTTACTCGTGCTTGTTGGCGCGGCCGCCGGATTTGTTGTGAGCTGGCTGCTCTTGCGACCCAACACAGCCGTATTGAACGCGCGGCTGTCTCTTTTGCAGCAGGAACTGAACGGAGCGCGAGCTGAGGCGGCCAGGTCTGCTCAATTGAACAGCCAGTTGAATGCCGGCATGGCGAAGCTGGAGACGGCAGTAGCGCTGGAGCGCAAAGCGAACGAGGAAAAAATCGCTCTGCTGACCTCCATGACCGACGAGTTGCAGCAAAGCTTTCAGGCGCTCTCAGCAGAAGCGCTCAAGAGCAACAATCAGGCATTCCTGCAACTGGCCAACGCCACGCTGGAAAAGTTTCAGAGCCAGGCGAAGAGCGACCTTGAATTGAGGCAGCAGGCCGTGGAAACGCTCGTAGCGCCGATCGGCGAGTCTCTCAAGAAAGTTGATCAACAAATTCAGCACCTGGAAGCGGTCCGTAACCGGGCGTACGGCGACCTCACCGCCCAGGTGCGGTCACTGATTGAAACGCAGGAAAAGTTGCAAAACGAAACCGGGAACCTGGTGAAGGCACTGCGTACTCCCACCGTTCGTGGCCGCTGGGGAGAAATTCAGCTCAAGAGAGTGGTTGAGATTGCGGGCATGCTGCCGTATTGCGACTTCGTGGAACAGGAGACCGTTAACACCGCAAATGGACGGTTGCGTCCTGACCTGATCGTCCGCCTCCCGGGCGGCAAAAACGTTGTAGTGGACGCCAAGACACCATTGATGGCGTACCTGGATGCGGTCGAGAGTGCCGATGATGATGTGAGACGGCAGAAGTTGATGGATCACGCAGGCCAGGTGCGGACACACATGGCACAACTGAGCTCCAAGTCGTATCAGGAACAGTTTGATCCCACGCCGGAATTTGTTGTCATGTTCCTTCCGGGAGAAACCTTTTTCAGCGCGGCGCTGGAACAGGAACCAGGGCTGATTGAGCGGGGCGTGGCCCAGAAAGTGATTCCCGCATCGCCCACCACACTCATTGCTTTGTTGAAAGCAGTGGCTTACGGCTGGAACCAGGAAAAGCTGGCCCGCAATGCCAGAGACATCAGCGTGCTCGGCAAGGAACTGTATGACAGGTTGCGCAGCCTGGGGGCTCATTTTGAAAACGTGGGCAAAGGCCTGGACCGAGCCGTGGAGTCTTACAACAAGGCCGTAGGATCGCTGGAGAGCCGCGTAATGGTTTCCGCAAGGAAATTTGCCGAACTGGGCGCGCCGGTGGCGGAGGAACTTGCGGAACTGAATCCTATTGAGACCACCACGCGCAATCTCACGCTCGATTTTCAGGAGCCCGAGATTCCTGAGATGGAACCGAATCGCGATGGAGAAGATGGTAAATCTGATTCCGGCACCGGTTCGCTTGCGCTGGGCGAAGCCGGCGATTGAATGGGAACGGGCTAACAAGCAGGGAGAGAAAAACTCAGGGGACGCTTACGCGTCCCCTTTGGTTTTTTGATTGGGCTGAAAGAGCTGTTACTTTTTCTTTGTGCTCTTCTTCTTTGCCTTTTTCTTAGTTGCCATGTTTCTATTCTCCCTTTCCATTTTTCATGGATGTGCGGCCTTAAGTAAAAAACCGCAATTGATGATTGTATAGAGTGATTGAAAATCTAAGTCAAGAAAAAAATTGATGTCATTCTTGATTGCCCTTGACATTGGAGACAAGTTCTTGCCCTCAATGCATCTTGAGCAGACCTGATCGCGTGACAAAAAAGAGCAGGACGCCCTGGGCAGAATCAAAAATTGCGTGTCCAAACATGGCGGAGCGCAGATTTTTGCGCCACAGTGTGAGAGCGCTGAACATCATCCCGAAAATAAAAATGAGCACCATTCGCCGAACACCTTCGTAACCGTGCCCTCCGCCGAATACGAGTGCCGATGCGACGACACCAACAAACATTTTGCCGCTGAGGGTTGCAATCTGCTGCTGCAGGTAACCGCGGAAGATGAGTTCTTCAACAAATCCGGCGGTGGCGCTCAACAGAATGAAAATTACGAGCGCGCCCCAGCTGTGTGGAGCGAGCATGGAGGCGAGCTTCCTGGTGTCTTCTAGTTGGTTGGGCTTTGCCAATCCCAGGCCAAAACTTATTGCACCCAGAATGAAGTAGGAAACCACCGCGAAACCGAACCCAATGACGAAGTCGAGAATAAAGTCTTCGGGTGAGTTCCATCTTCCTCCAATCAACTCGCGAATCCGCGTCCGGTTGATCCGCAAGCCTACCCACAAGATGGCGAGGAGCAGGAGCTCGAGAATGATGGAACTGATATAAGACGCGTACTTCTCCGCGCCCGATATGGCATGAGAGCCGCCCATTACTTTGCTGGCGACCCGCGCGGTAAACAATGAATTGCCGAGCATGATCACGATGATCAGGACGGTGTGCCAGATGGGAGCGAGCAGTTTTTTGGATGGTGCTTCAGTTGCCGGCGGGACGAAATCAGGCTGTCCCGTAACCGGATCAAAGCCCAGAGTGGGCTGCGGATCATTTTCCATATAAGTTTATTGTGCGCTTTTGGCGCTGCTCCTCATCTTATAATGAAAGGTTTGGAATCGCACTAAGGAGACTTTATGGAAGACGTGGTCATTATCAGCGCAGTGCGCACGCCCATTGCCAAATTTCAGGGAGCGCTGGAGGGATTCTCAGCCCCGCAGCTCGGCTCCATTGCAGTGCGTGAGGCTGTGGCCCGGGCCAAGGTCAAGCCGGAGCAGGTGGACGAATGCATCATGGGCCTGGTGATCTCCGCCGGGTTGGGACAGAATCCGGCTCGGCAAGCGGCTCTGAATGGCGGTCTTCCTCCCACGGTCGGAGCCATGACCATCAACAAAGTTTGTGGTTCAGGATTGAAAGCGGTTGCGCTGGCGGCACAGGCCATCCAGACCGGCAATGCTGAGATCGTCGTCGCCGGGGGTATGGAATCCATGACCAACGCACCATATCTGTTGCCGCAGGCGAGGAAGGGCTACCGGCTGGGCAATTCGCAGATCGTCGATTCAGTGGTCAATGACGGGCTGTGGGACGTCTACAACAACTACCATATGGGCATGACAGGCGAGAACGTGGCGCAGAAATATGGCGTCACGCGCGAGCAGCAGGACGAATACGCAGTCAACTCCCATCGCAAGGCGGTGCAGGCCTGGAACGAGTGCCGCTTCAAAGGGCAAATTGTGCCCGTAGAGATTCCGGCTAAGAAGAAAGGCGAGGCTCCGACGCTGTTTGATAAAGATGAAGGACCTCGGGCCGACACCTCGGCTGATCTCCTGCGGAACCTGAAACCTGTCTTCAAAAAAGATGGAAGCGTGACCGCCGGAAATGCGTCCACGATGAACGATGGATCGGCTGCGACGGTGGTGACCTCTGCAGCTCGCGCGAAGCAGCTTGGCGTGGAACCTATGGTGCACATCATTGCTCAAGCGACAAGCGGCATCGCGCCGGAATGGGTGATGATGGCACCCGTGGATGGCATTCGCAAGATCTGGGCCAAAACGGGATGGAAGCCGGACGATGTTGATCTTTACGAGATCAACGAAGCGTTCTCAGTGCAGTCTGTGGCTGTGATCAAGGAACTAGGGTTGAATCCGGATAAGGTCAACGTGAACGGCGGCGCGGTGGCGCTGGGCCATCCGATCGGCGCCAGCGGAACTCGCGTGCTGGTAACGCTGATTCATGAACTGATTCGGCGCAACGGCAAACGTGGAATTGCAGCGCTGTGCCTGGGCGGCGGAAATTCCGTGGCGATGGCGGTGGAACGACGTTAGCCATTAGCGCTTAGCCATTAGCACTTAGCCAAATACTGCTGCTGAACCGCAGTGGCAGGACAAGGGACTCAGGCGATACTTTAGAACCTGAAGTAAATAGGGATCTCTCGCCCCGCTCGAGATTTCAGAAAAAAGCTTTACTCCCCGGCATCTCCCATCAGCATCTTGTGGAGACGGCGGTAGAGTCCCTGAATGGTCTCATACAGCTCTGAAATCCCCATGGTGAACTCATTGACGCTGGTCGCGTCAATGTCGGCGTTCACGTTGTGAGCGAGTTTGCCCAGCATGTGCATGCGTTCTGCTTCGAGCTGAGGCAGCACGTCAAATGGGTCGCCACCGCTCGCATTCAGATCCAGGAACTGCTGCAGGGTCCAGGCGGTCTGGCGCAGATGTTCCACGGCATCGTGAAACTGGGCGATCAGCCGCGGATCCACTTGCTCTTTGACCAGGCTCTGCTCCAAATCATTCAGTTCGGTGACAGTGCGCATGATTCGCTGCGATATCGGGGTTGAACCCGGTGAGGGCGAGGATGATGGGCGTGGTGGAGTCGTCATAGGTGCAGTTGGTATCGGTCGTGTAGTTGTAAGCGGCGGTGGAATTCGTCTTGGTTCTTCAGGGACAATCGAACTTTTCCCGGCAGGACGCAGATCCTGAGTGCCTGCCAGATTACCGACCAGAAAATCGAGTTTCTGCTGGTCTTCAGTGGCAAGGTGGAGAAACTCAAGGCCCATTCCTACGGCATGGTTGGAAGTTTTCACCAGCGCTCGCCCGCGGATCACGGTATCGCGCACGCGAAGCATGAAAACCACCTCGCAGTTAGCCGGCAGCGTGGAAACAGTTTCCACGTAACATCCTTCCAGGCTGATGTCAGTCAGGCTGGCGAAGACAGCCGGCATCCCTTCACTGCGGCGAAGTTCGGCCCCGCCGGTGCAATGGTAACGGGTATGCTTTCTTCTGCTCGGTATCTCAGCCATGGTTCTTGCGGCAACGTACCTGCAGCGATTCTATCGCGGGTGGCAAGCTGCTGAGGGATGAAAGCGCGCTTTTAACAAAAACATGCACTTCGGTAACAGCAGAGACTCCTGTAGAATCGGCTTCTATCCAAGGACAAAGAATGCTCTTTAAGACCCAGAGTGCGGCTGTTTACGGAATTGATGCCAACATTATTGAAGTAGAAGTTGACGTAAGCCCGACCAAGCAGGCGGAGGATAATTTCCAGACGGTGGGCCTTCCTGATGCGGCCGTGCGCGAGAGCAGACAGCGCATTCGCGCCGCGCTGCGTAATTGCGGATATGACGTTCCCGCCACCACCATCACCATCAACCTGGCTCCCGCGGATATCAAAAAAGAAGGTTCCGGTTTTGACCTGCCAATGGCAATGGGAATTGTTGGCGCCTATGGCGGGCTGCTCAAGAAGGAGCTGCCGGAATATGTGATGGTGGGAGAACTCTCACTGGATGGCGGCATTCGCGGTGTGCGCGGCGCGCTACCCATTGCCATTGCGGCGCGTGCCAACAAAATTCCCAACATCATTGTCCCGGAGGTAAATGCACGCGAAGCCGCGGTGGTGAGCGGAGTGAATGTGTATCCGGTCAAATCTCTGGTGGATGTTGTGAACCTGCTGAACAGTGGAAATGGGATTTCTCCTTTGAAGGTGGATACCGGGCAGATGTTGGGCACCGATCAAAGCGGTGGACCTGATTTCAAGGAAGTTCGCGGCCAGTTCACTGCCAAGCGTGCAATGGAAATTGCGTGCGCCGGCGGGCACAACATTCTTATGATCGGCCCGCCGGGTTCGGGCAAAACCATGCTGGCCAAGCGCATTCCCGGCATCCTGCCGCCGTTGACTTTTGAAGAAGCGCTGGAGACGACCAAGATTCACAGCGTGGCCGGCGTGCTGGATGCGACGTCAGGTCTGGTGAGTGCTCGCCCATTTCGGTCGCCGCATCACACAATTTCCGATGCCGGGCTGATCGGCGGAGGCATTATCCCGCGCCCGGGAGAAGTTTCTCTTTCGCACAACGGCGTCTTGTTTCTGGACGAGCTGCCGGAGTTTCCGCGCAATGTGCTGGAGGTAATGCGGCAGCCGCTGGAAGATGGAAATGTCTGCATTGCTCGCGCTTCCATGTCACTCACGTTTCCGGCGCGCTTCATGCTGGCAGCCGCAATGAATCCATGCCCCTGCGGATATCACGGTTCCACTCGCGAGTGCCGCTGCACGGAAGCCATGATCCAGCGCTACGTCTCCAAGATCTCCGGCCCACTGATGGACCGCATTGACATCCATATTGATGTGCCCGCGGTGAACTACAAGGAACTGCGCGGGTCAGACAGCAGGAGTGAAAGCTCGGCACAGATTCGAGAGCGGGTCATGCGGACCCGCGAGGTTCAGTTGAACCGTTTCGCGGCAGCGGGCGAGCGCATCTACTCTAATGCGCAGATGACCACCCGGCAGATTCGTACCTTTTGTGAGCTCGGAACTGACAGCGAGCGCATGCTGGAGCGCGCCATGCAGCAGCAGGGACTCAGTGCGCGCGCGCACGATCGTATTCTGAAGGTGGCCCGCACTATTGCGGACATGGACGGTTCAGCACAGATTGAGAGCAAGCACATTGCTGAAGCCATCCAGTACAGAACACTGGATCGGAGTTACTGGGCTTGAGCATGTCGCTCGCCGGACCTGTTGCACGTTATCTCTTCATTACCGTTGTTTTTATGCTGAGCAGCCGGATTGGCGCGCAACAACCAAGCGGCCAAACTCCCGCTGGAACAGCGCCGAATCCGTGTGTTCAGCCGACGAGCATTTTTCTCATGGAGGAATACACCGGCCCTTTTAAGAATCTGGTGGGCTACTTTGTCCGCAAGCCAGAGATCAAAACCGTGCACCTGCAAAGGACGCAGACGGGAGCGAGGGTTTGCGCGCTGACATCAGGCGAAAAATTTCATTTGTTTGTGCGAAATACGTTTCACCC
>DASUBD010000073.1:0-9678 GCA_035763445.1 Candidatus Angelobacter sp. | reverse complement strand
GTAACCAAATTTTCCAACCCATGCAGCTTGGAAATAGCAACCCTCTTTCCTGCTGCTTTCCACTGAACTAACCTCTACCCCAGCGGCTAAAGCCGACATCTTTTTGCTCACTTACCGCAGGCCTCCACCCCGCCGATTAAGACATTCTTTTCCGAACCTGAGAAGAAGCCGAAAAACAAAGCTTAGCACAGGCGAAACCCAGGAGAAACACAGCCGTTTTCGGCACAAAAAAACACCCTGCACCAGCAAGCAGGGCTTTCGCCATTAAGAACGCCGGGATTTTCTCCGATCCAGAATCGCCATTCAACCGCAGATAAAGGCCCAGCCTGTACCAGCCATACAGGCTGGGCTTTTGCGGGGTGTGATGTTCGCCAGGCCGCGTGTTGCCAGCGCGGATTGATTTGAGTTTCACGCAGCTTCTCTCACGCTTATCGCCTGCGGCGATAAGATACGAATGCTCACCTTCAGGAAGGCGCGCAATCAACGCAGATTAAGCTAAAGGAGTTTCACGGACTGAGCCGTCTTTCTCTTGCGTGCTCCTCTCTCCGTGCGAACATCGCACACTTGAGTGTTAGCACTATCAATCTTCACAGCCATGCCTCGCAATAGGCATTTGCTGTTGGCCGCGCCTTTTCCGTGGATTGCCTGTGGAGAACGGCTTTTGCTTGTGGAAAGTGGTGGAAATCAAGTCCACGCAACGCCCGAACCATCCAACCAGGAGCCGCAAAGGCCCGCACAAGCCACACAGACTGCAGCGGAAATTGTTCAGCTTGGCTTTTTGCGGCAACCTCGGTTGAACGGCAACGTTCCAATGTTCCAACGGACAAATGAGGGGGATGAGTCATGTCGCAATTCACGCGTGAAAATTTCTGGTCAGGATTTGCGGCAGGCGCCGCCGTGGGCGCCCTTGCCGGTGTTGCCGGCGTGCTGGCAGCCAAACGCCGTTCTGCGGATATTGACAGCCACGTGGTGCGCCTGGAAAAGAGCGTGAACATCGGCCGTCCGGTGCAGAGCGTCTTTGCTGCGTGGTCCTGTTTTGAGCGCCTGCCGCAGTGGATCAACTTTGTGCGCCGCGTGGAACGCTATGGCACGCACACACGCTGGCTGGTGAACATGGACGGCCGCGACTTCGAGTGGGACGCCCAGATCACCCTGGTGAAGCCCAATGAAGCCATCGGCTGGAAATCCATGAGCGGTCCCAAGCACACTGGGCGCATCACCTTCTCTCCTCTCGGCAATCAGACGGTGGTCCACGTGCTGATGAATTACGCGCCGCCGCTGGGCAGTTTCGGTTCCATGCTCCCGCTGGAGCATCACCTGGAACAATGGATTGAGCGTGGTCTGCGGGAATTCAAGCTGGCTCTGGAACGCGAAGGAGCAGCGCGTGAAAGCCTTCATCGTGAAAATCCGGGACGTGAAACAGAATTCACATCGCCCGGACCGGGCGGTGAACCCCCGCGCCGGGAATCCCAGTCTGCTCGCGATTGGGAGCCTCTGGAGCGCACCGGTACCGGCGACTCCGGCGAGCAATGGAGTTCCTCTATCGGCCCCATCGGTACTCCGGGTTACACGCGGCCGCCAAAGGACAAGTCTTGACCCATCGTCTCGAACCAGGGCGTTGCGGGAAAGATTAAGAATTTTTCTGAAACAAGTATCTGGACACGATTTTTTCTTGCCGCCGCCCGCTGCGGTAGAAATTCACAATTGTCAGGAATTTGCAAGCGCTTTTTAGCGTCAAAAAATGCCACCTTTCGGCATCGGGGAGGCCTATACTTATTGCATCCAAGTAAAGAAGCAGGGTTGTAAATGAACAATGAAGTACTGAATTCCTGGAAAGAGATCGCTGCCTATCTCGGTCGGGGCGTCAGAACTGTTCAACGCTGGGAGCACGATCTGGCTTTGCCGGTGCGCCGGCCGCGCGGCAGGGAACGCAGCGCGGTGATCGCGCTGAAGCCTGATCTCGACAAATGGCTGCGTGAAGTACCCCAGGGTTCAATGCCCGGACCTAAACCCGACCCTTTGCGGCATGAAGACCTTCACCGCAACACGGAGGAACTGCTCCAGAGCACTCAGAAACTCCTGATTTGCTCTGCCAGGATACAGGAGATGGTGAAAAGCACCATGGCGCTGACGGTTCAGCTCAAAACCCAGCACGCTGAAAGAATCCGGGAGCGCGCCGAACGGGCAAAAGCGAAGCAGTTGTTGCCCAATCAGCCGACCCGTGTTTTCCCCACGACTGTCAAGATGGACTCGCAAGTCGTCCACGGCTCCGGGATTGATATGCTTCCAGGCGACAAGACCTTTACATCGAACTAGTGTCGCGGGTTTTCAACCAAATCTGCATTGCGTCCTGAACCTGGTTTATGGTGAGGTGTCTACCGCTGTCATCCCGTCTATAACAACGACAGTAATTGGAATGGGCTGTTCTGTACCCGTGGCTACGCGACCTACCGGCTTCGAGTAAATCTATCTCTTCTTCTTCGCTTTTTTCTTCGTGCCGCTTGTGTTTCTGTTCTTCGCCGCGGACTTCTTTGCCGTCTGCGCTGCCGGCTTCCCCTTCGCCTGTTGCTGCACTTCAAACATTACGATCACGCCGTGCTTCTCGCTGCTCCGGGACAGCGGCGTCAAATGAACATCGCTCTCGCCATCAAAGCGGTTGGTTACCAGGTGGTGGTTGCGCAGGATGGCTTGCTTTTGCGTCTGCACCACAGCCTGGTGCCGCCGCAGCAGCGCCTGCCGTGTGCGGTTGTCCATGGGCAGCTCTTCCAGCTTCATTCCCCGCTCTGAGGGTTCGGCAAAACCAAACAGCTTCTGTGCCGCAGAGTTGAACATGTAAATCAGGCCTTCGTGGTCCACCAGGAACACCGGCCACGGCATGCGCTCCATCATCTCCGAATAACGCGCATTTACCTCATCCAGTTCGCGCGTGCGCGATGAAAGCTCCTCGTTCGTGGTCTCCAGCTCCTCGTTCAGTGATTGCAGCTCTTCATTCGTGGTCTCCAGCTCCTCGTTGGTGGACTGCAATTCTTCGTTCGTGGTCTCCAGCTCTTCGTTCGTTGATTGCAACTCTTCGTTCGTGGTCTCCAGTTCCTCGTTGGTGGATTGCAGCTCCTCCGCCGTGGTCTCCAGCTCTTCAATGGTGCTTTGCAGCGTGACCCTTGGCGTGACGTTCTCCATATAAATGAGCGTTCCAATGGCTTCCCCCCCGGACTCGGAAGGAATGGGCTTGATGGTCACATTCACCATGGTTCCGGGATTGGCATAGCATTCAAAGTGGACCGAGCTCGGCTGTTCCTTGCGGCTCTCCTCCAGGTGCTGTTTCAACTCAGGACATCGTTGCCAGAACTCTGTGTTCTGCAGCTTTTGGGCCGTCATCTTGTTGCTGAGTTCCCACAGTTTCAGCACCTTCTCGTTCTCGCTGATGATGATGTCGTTGGAGTCCATCACCAGCACGCCCGACTCCAGCGTGCCCAGGACCGTGTCGTAGTATTTCTTGAGCGACTGCAGTTCCTGCTGTGTCTTTTCTTTCAACTCAGAATCCATGTTCATTCTCCCGGCAAGCTCGTGCCACTCATTAGGCGACTTGGAAGAGCGTCGTTGAAAAATCCTCCACCTGGGGCTGATCGGTATAAAGTCAGAGTTCCGTTTCAGCTGCGATTCGGCCTTGCCTAAAAATAACACGCCTCCCTCGTTCAGCGCATAACGGAGCTGGCGCATGATGTGGTCCTGCGCTGTGGCGTCAAAATAGATCAGCACGTTGCGGCACACCAGCAGGTCCACGTGGGAAATGGGGGCGTCCGTGAGCAGGTTGCTGCGGCCAAAGATCACCATGCGGCGCACGTCCCGGGCCACGCGCAGGGTGCTCTCACCAATGAAGTATTTTTCCCTGATTTCCGGGCGCATGCCGCGCAGATGCTCAGGGCTGTATTCGGCGCGCCGGGCAACGGTCAGGGCCTGCTCGTCATGATCTGTGGCATAAATCTTGATTTCGTAGTCCTTGATTCGTGGTCCCAGGTATTCGCACAACAGGATGGCCGTGGAATACGCCTCTTCCCCGGTGGAACAGCCGGCGCACCACACGCGAAACGGAGTCCCTATAGGCCGGTAGCGGAACAATGCCGGCATCACCTCCTGCTGCAGCGTGTCCCAGGCGTGAATGTCGCGAAAAAAGCGGGTAACGTTGATCAGCACCGTGTTCAGCAGCTCAGTCGTCTCGCCCGCATGCTGGCGCACATATTCGAGATATTCCTGGTAGGTGCCGATGCTGAGCTGCTGCATCCGCCGCTGGATGCGGCGTCCCAGCGTTGTCTGCTTGTAGCCGCGCAGATCAACGCCGCGCTCTTCCGCCAGCGCGTGTACCAGATCTACAAGGGTCGCCTGTTCCGCCATTCGTCGTTAATTCTGCACATCGTTATTTCTGCACATCGTTAATTCTGCAAATCGTGAATTTATCCACACCGTTCAGCTATGCACAAAGTTCGATCAGGGTACTTCCTATTTTCTCCAGCGGCAGTACGAAGTCAATGCAACCCGTGTCTACGGCGGCCTGCGGCATGGGACGAAACTCCGCCGTTTCCGGGTCCTGGGCAATGGCGATGCCGCCGGCTTCCTTGATGGCGCGAATCCCGGTTGATCCGTCCCGGCCCGAACCGCTGAGTACAACTCCAACGGCCCGCGATCCATACGTGCCGGCGACGGATTCGAACAGCAAATCAATCGATGGCCGGGAGAAATGGACCAACTGCGAGTGCGCCAGCTGGATCTTGCCCGGTCCCACCAGCAAGTGCTCATCAGGAGGAGCGGTGTAAACCGTGCCCGGCAGCATGATTTCGCCATGCTCCGCCTGCTTCACTTTTACCTGGGCGGAACGTCCCAGCAGGCTGGCAATCCAGCTCTTGTGTTCCGGTGAAAGGTGCTGCACTACAACAATGCTGCTGGGGAAATTTTTGGGGAGTGAGCGCAGAACGTGGGTCAGGGCGTTGAGCCCGCCCGCCGACGAGCCCATGGCGACGACATCATAACGCCGCCTGGAGTAGTCCGGAATCTCCAGCCTCGATCTCTTTTTCCGCGGCATTGCAGTGGCTTAAGCATATATGCAATGCAGACCGCTGGAGCAGGTATTTAGATGGAATAAATGAAGAAGCAGCTTGAGTGGGAAACAGGCTTACGCCGGAGGTTGACCTATGGCTGGTCCGCAGCAACTTCCTTGTTGACTTCTACAATCACGTTGCGCAGGATTGCGGCCTGTTCCTTCTTGTCGAGGGCAATGCCTTCAAAGCGCCTGGCGACTCTGTGGTTCTTGCTCTTATCCGCTTTCTCGCCCAGCTGCCGCGCCAGGGATGCGCTTTCCTCCAGTGCCCGGATGGCCGCCCAGAGCGCGCCTTCCACTGCCTCCGATTGCTCGGCGCCCAGGCTTTGCGCCGTATACGCATGGCCCACGCGACAGCGGTAGCGCAGCATGCCCTCATCGTCTATCTCCCAGAGCACACCGCCGCATTCCGGACAGGCGAATTGTGAAGGGTTTCCCGGCCTGCCGTTATCTTCAATTGCGGCCATGTCTGCCTCCGCGTATTTGATCTCTTTGCTGATCTGGTCTTTCCTCCCCGCGCCGTTGCCGCTGGCTACATGCTGCGGCACCAGTTCAGTCAGCAAGGCTGGCATCTGACTCACGGATACCACATGGTCAACATTTACGTGATCCATGGCACTGCGTGGCATGTCAGAGCAGAATGCGTCTTCCAGGTCCTGCACAATGGCCACACCACCGGCTTTCTTCACCGCCTGCAATCCTACGGTTCCGTCGTCCAGCGAGCCGGTCATTACTATTCCGATCACCTGCCGGCCATATGCCTTGGCCGCGCTGCGGAACAGCGGATCCACCGATGGCCGGTGGCGATTCTCCTTGGGACCCCGGCTCAACACCATTCGTCCATCCTCAATGATCAAATGATGGTCTGGAGGCGCAACGTAAATGTGGCCGCGCCTGATCGGCTCATGGTTCTGGGGATGTTTGGCCGGCAACTGGCCGGCGCGATTCAGGATTTCCGGCAGTACGCTGTGTGTCTGTGGCGAAAGGTGAAGCACTACCAGGATTGCGGCAGGAAAATTTTCCGGCAGTCCGGCAACCAGCTTCTGCAGGGCCTCCACGCCCCCAACCGAGCAGCCAATCACGACGATATTGCGCTCTGCCATTTTATGCCGCCTTCTCCGGGTTAGGATGCCGGTTGCCTGCCCCCTGATGTCGGCTGGGAAAAGTAAGCAGCACGCTCCCGAGATTCTGGATTACAGGAAAATCAGGCAGAAACGAATGCTCCACAATTGGCGTCTCAACCTCAGGAGTACAATTCTCTTAGGCTCTGCATTCCTGGATCAACCCTGCAGGCGCTGCATGGACTCTTCATCCGCTGGTAGTGGCCGTTCGCGGCCGACGGGCAAACAACGCGATGCTTCTGTACTCCCCCGCGCCGGCGCCATGCTGACTGCCACCCGAGAGCGAGTGAAAAATACCCGTCGTTTGATTACGCAATCCAGGGACCTCCTGCGGCGGGCCCGTCAGGCCGTGAACTCTTCAAAGCTGCTGCGGCCAACCCTGGAGCGTGCGTCGCGTGTTGATCCCAGGTAACCATCGCCGGTTGCCTGCCTTGGAATTTTTCGTGTCCGCCAACTCCCGATTTCCGGCAACGGATGGCAGCCCAATCCCCTCTCTTAATAAAACAGCCAATAGCTGTAAATCTTCTCAGACTGCGCTCTCTGCCCAGCCGGTTTAGTCGCGATTCGTCCACCGTTCACCGATAAATGGGGGTTAAAAAATTTAAGCCGCGCACCATGCTCTATTCCAGACTTCTCTCGGATAAGGCGGACGACGTCCGCCGTTCTGCGGCAAAGACTGTGCAGGACGCGCGCGCTACTGTTCACAAGGCTGAAAACCTGATGGCACAATCGCATGCAGTGGTAGAGAAAGCAGAAAAAGAGCTGACAGAGCTCAAGAGAAAAAAGGCAGAACGAACCACAAAGAAGAACGCTTTAAAGCAGGAACCCGGATAGGCTGATGCGTAAACTTCCTCACGCCGGTGTTCAGGCGGCAGCGACCTGAATATCCGCTTTGCGCACAAAGAAGATATGCCCTTCTTCTTTGCAGCGCAGCACCACCAGCGCGCCAATGGGACCCGCAAAGTCGTCGTATTCGGCCATTACCGTAATCTTGTCCAGCACCGGCTCCACTTCACATCTGCCGCACAGCGGACAATTCACCCCGTCAGTCATGGCAGGAACTCCTTGAAAACACCATTAGAGTCTCCTTGCCAGAGTTGTGGAAAGCGCCAACTTGTGCCTGCAAGATAGGTGGGACCCGGAAAGGATTAAAAATTGCTGATTATTTTAGGCATGCTGAGTAAGAATCAGCCCGGCCTTGCTTCTGCTTCCAGCTTCTTGAGCGCGCTCTTGGCAGCTTCAAAATCAGCATCTTGCGTGAGCGCCTCCTCCAGATATCTGCGGGCCTCAGAAGCGCGGCCCAGCCCTGCCGCACATAACCCCAGGTTGTAGCTGGTGGCTGCTAACCGTCCCAGCATCAACTCTGATTCCTGGAACATGGTGAACGCCTCTGCCTGACAGCCCAGTTCCAGCAGAATGACGCCGCAATCAAAGGCCAGCGCCTTGTCCGCTGCCGTTAGAGGAAATCGGTTTGCCCAGACCCGCATCACGGCATCGCGCAAATCCTTGCGCTCGGCCCCCGCTCTGCCAAGCTGGCGCGCCAGCACGGGAAAGACGCGCAGCAGCGCAGTGGGGTCCCATCGGCTCAACCGCAGCATGGCCAGAATTTGCGCCACGTTCATCTCTTCCATGTGTGCGTTGAGCCAGGCGAGCAGAGTGAAAAGATCATCCGGCCCAATTTGCGTCTGCGCATTGCGGTAGGCCGCTGATGTTGCGGAGAATGAGCCACTCGAGCCCAGCAGGAAACCACAGATGCTCAGCGATGAAAAGTGCTTGTCCGGCAGCAGCGCGTGCCCGCCCATGGCTGCGAAGTATTTCGCAATGGCGTCAAAGTTGACTTGCTGGGAAAAGCAGTTGCCGGAGTGAAACTCAAGGGATGGAGCACCACGGGAAAAGGTCAGCTCATCTTCATAAGCGAATCCTTTGTCCGCCGCCAGCACCAGCATTCGTCCATCGCTTAATCGGCCCATTTGCTCCAGCATCTGCAGCGCGACGCAGGGAAAAAGAATGGTGGCTTCAGGAATGTTTCTTCTGTAATGCTCCAGGATCTGGTTCCATGAGGGGTGAGAATAGCGCTGCGCCGGCACAGGAGCATTTTTGTAGGACAGCTCCAGTGAGCTGATCGCCTCACCCTCTCCTGAAGTTGTCACCAGCATTTCCGCGATTTCGCCCTGGCTGATGGCGAACGCATCCTGCGGCAAACTGTCAAAGACGTAATTCGCGATTACCACCAGCGGCCCTGCCTGGTTCTTTCCGCCCAAATCCATCGCGCTCTCGGCATCGGCGCGCAAGACAAGAAAGTCGAGAATTCCCTGATCAGAAAATTCCCGCAGGTAGTCATTGCTTCGCCATGCCCCGACCATATGGTCTGCACAATCTGTCATTACATAGCGAACCAGCCGCGGATCTATTTCTTTTTCGCGCAACCGTGCTGTGAGCTTCCTCAGGAACAGACAGGCAAACTTCCCGGAGCCTGCACCCAGCTCCACAATGCGCAGAGCGTTTTCTGGCGAGAGCGGCGCGCGAGCAGTTTTCTCCTGGTCGAGGCAATCGCTGAGAAATCCGGTAACGATAGCGGCGTAAATCTCCGCAATCATGGGATTGCTGGTGATGTAAGTGGGGACCAGATCCTGAGTCCAGGCTTTCAAACCCTGCTTGGCATAGAACTCGCGCTGCAGCCCCCAGATGATGGACTGCGAAAAAGGCACATCGCGCTCCAGGACGCGCGGCTCGTGCTCCGTAGGCTTGCCTCGTACTTCCCTGCCGATTGCATCCGAAGATTTTCCTGGCTCAGTTGCCATGGTTCAATAGCATAAACAACAAAGGGCTTCAGAGTATGCCTCTGAAGCCCGCAAAGAATACAGATACTTCTAGGAGCGCGGTGGAAAGATGCCCTGGAGTGCAATGCAAAAGTTCAGGGCCAGATAGGGCATCATATTGTTGTGTGGCAGGCTGCCGCCGGCGATGGATGTGCCAAGCGGGCTCATGTTTACATTCGGCGGAGGCCCGGCATACACATTGCCGAAACCCTTTTGTCCCGAGCCCCAGGCATTACCCGTCGGGCTGCCGGAATCTGTGGCGGCGGCTGCCAGCACACCGTGGGTATGGGACGGCATTTCCGTTTGCAGCAAAGTCACAGTCTGCTCGCCGCCGACCTCACCCAGGTCTCGCAGACTCAGGCCCGGTCCCTGTCCCTGCTGCATGGGCGTGCTTCCCTGAAGATTAGGTAAAGCGAAGTTGCTCTTTCCGTCACCACCATAGGTGGTGCCAAGAAGGGAGAACAGCGCCGTGTTCTGGCTGATGGGCAGGATCTGGCCATCACAGAACGCCCAACCCTTGGGAGGAAAGTTGAATGGAAAAATCCTGATTTCAGCTACAAATTGGTCTGACATAGCGAACCTTTCTCCCTTTCTAAGTTTGCGACGGGAAAATTCCCTGTAAAGCAATGATGAAGTTGAGCACCAGATA
>DASUBD010000072.1:0-2774 GCA_035763445.1 Candidatus Angelobacter sp. | reverse complement strand
AAGGATCACCCGCGTCGTGGGATCATCGTTGCCAAAATAGCGGATCATCTCCTGGTAAACCTCAATCACAATACGTTCGGCAATCAGATCTTCACGGATCATATCGCCCAGCGTCTCGCCTTCCACGTATTGTGATACGGAGCGCTCCAGCAGGTTCTTGGGATTGAAGTCAGGCTTGCCGCCAAGTTGCTGGATCCGCTCTGCCAGCAGGTCGGCATGATGGCGTTCAGCATCGGCATGCTCTTTGAACTCGTCGGAAACGCCCTTGCCGTGAACTCCGGTCGCCATAAAATAGTGGTGCATGTAGCGAAGCACGCAGACAATTTCTGTCGCCAGTGCTTCATTCAGGATTTCAATGGCTTTTTTGACGTCGCCTTTGTAGCTTTGTGTGACCGCGCCTTCTTCCATTTTTTGTTCTGCGCGATAGCGAAGATCTTCCAGGTCTTTTGCAAAATGTGCCATGAGTGCCTCTCCCAGGAAAAATCAGCAACAAGGGTAAGATTGCCGCGAGCCCGGAGGAGATGCCTTTGCCAGAGTGAGCGCTACCACACCGCTCTCTGTTTCTCATATCCTCATCCGCTACCGGGGCTCAAGGTTTTTTGGTTAACTCATGCGGCGCCTGCGGCGCTCGCGCTGCTCACAAGCACGATCTTGCCTGTGACACCTCCCTTACCGAGTAGCTCGTGCGCATGTCTTGCCTCAGTCAAGGGTAGCCGTTGCGCGATAAGCGGCTTGATCTTCCGCTGCTTGAGAAGATCCAGCAGCACACTCAGATCTTCTCGAAACCATGCCGGGTTCACGCGTTTGAGCCACTGGATGCTGTACGGAACCAGACGTTTTCTGCCCGGCAGAAGCCAGCTGGCAATAACATAGCGGCCGAGCACGGCTGCTTCGCGGAAACGGTGCCGGCCACCGGAACTGTCGGATGCCAATCTCCCTCCACTGAGCGAGCCGGTAAAGCCGTAAACTACTACTCTTCCGCCCGGACAGAGAGCCTGGCGTGATTGCCAGACGTGTTTCCCGCCAATGCCGTCAAATACAACGTCAACGCCATCTGTCGTGAGGCGGTGAATTTCCTTCACAAAATCCAGATTGCGGTAATCAATTGGGATTGCGCCCATCCCGGAAACTGCCGCAGCTTTTTGTGATGAACAAGTGCCATACATCTGCAACCCGGCCAATCGTCCCAACTGCAATAGCGCGGACCCGACGCCGCCTGACGCGCCATCAATAAGCACCCGCTGTCCCGCCCTGACTTTAGCGGAGCGGTGCAGCATCTGGTACGCAGTGACGTAGTTCAGTATGAGGCTGACAGCTTCGGCGGGATCCAAACCTGGCGGCACCGGAACAACTTCTCTTGCCGGAAGGCAGAAAAACTCAGCATAGGCGCCGCTGATCGGCAGAGCAGCAATGGTCTGGCCTGCTTCGAGGCCGGAGACAGCGTCGCCGAGCCGGTCGATCTTTCCAATCAGATCCCAACCCGGTGTGAAGGGCAGCGTCGGTGTCTCGGGATGAATGCCCTCGCGCATCATCAGGTCGGGCAAGGCAACGCCCGCGGCCAGCACTCTCACCCGGACCTCACCATCCTTGGGCTCGGGGCATTCTTCTTCAACTACCTGGAGCGCATCGGGCCCACCGTAGTGAGTAACGACGATCCGCATGTGTTTCACAGGGATCTACTCCATTTTCAAGCATACACCCGACCCGTGGATTCTTGTTTTTTGCGCAGCCACTTCGTCGCTGCCAACTTGTTCTCCGCAACGAAAATCCTTGCCAGCACTGCGCAGCTTCTCTGATCAGCAAAGAAAAAACCGGCTGCAGAATGTGAGCTGCAGCCGGTGAGGATGAACAAGGGTTAAAGTTAACGGATGCGGCGGGCAATCATCTGCCATGAAGTTCCGGTCCAGAACAGCAGTCCGCGGACCCTAAGGTTTGCGCCGTTTGAAACTGTCGTACGTGTATCGGTGCTGGAAACCCTGGTCACGTGCACCACGGTCTGCCCGGAGATCACTGCCAGGGCCGAGTCAGCCGCCAGGTTCAGGTCAAAGGTGCTGGCTGAAGCGTTGGCAACCGTTCCGGCAATTCCCTGCTGTTGCAGATTGATCTTGTCCGGAGTGATTGCGCCATTTGCTGGCGGTACAGCCGTGTCAGTATCCACCTCAATCCGCTGTCCCTGGTGAATTGTCGTCGCGTCAAAGGTCAGCGTGTTCGGAACGTTGCCACCGAATCCACCGCCACCTTTCACGCGGAATTTGCTTGCATTCAGGCCGGCGATGTTCACGGTGAAGGTGGCTCCCACTTTAGAGTCATCCATGCCGTTGCCGATTCCGTCCTGGGCATTGACCGTCAGAGTCGTACCGCTGATGGCCGTGATCAAGCCTTCAACTTCGCCACCAGCCTGGTTCTCCAGGCCTTCCACTTCTTTCGCGAAGAGGCTGCCGTCAGATTTCGTGAACCCTTCCACAGTTACAACCTGGTTCAACAGTCCGGATACCCCAGTAACGCCATCTTTGAACGCAGTGGTGCTGTCCGTGGCAAAGGTCAGAGTGGAACCGGCGCCGATCTTCAGGTCAAAGTTGCTGCCATTCACGGCCGTGACCGTACCCTGAACGTCTTCAATCTCGCCATCATCATCCTGTTGGCCAGCCTGTGCGCCAGGCGCTTTGGCCGTAATGCTGAACGAGGTGGGACCAAAACTGATTCCGTTTACCACGCCACCAGCCAGGGTGATGGAGTTGGCCACGTTCACGTCAATGTTGAGCACCAGCGGCGAG
>DASUBD010000071.1:0-4218 GCA_035763445.1 Candidatus Angelobacter sp. | reverse complement strand
GACCTCGTGCAGCACATGGCTGGAGATAATCACATGAAGTCCTTCCCTGCCCAGAGCCTCAAAAAGCGCTATTGATTCGGCGCGAGCCATTGGATCCAGACCGTTGAGCGGCTCGTCCAGCACCAGCACCGTGGGATGATGCGCGATGGCCTGCGCCAGCCGGATTCTCTGTCGCATCCCTTTGCTGTATCCGCCGATCTTGCGGTGGGCTGCGCTCGCCATCCCGGTCCGGTCAATGGCTTCCACCGTGAGCTGATGCGCCTGCTTCGCGCTGAGTCCTCGCAGCCGAAGGTACTGGTGGATGAACTCGTATCCTGTCACTCCTTTGGGAAACGAATCGAATTGCGTGCAGTAACCCACGTGGCGAAAGAACTCTTCGGGATCGTCCGGCGTCATGCCCAGGACGCTGATCCTGCCCTGCGTCGGCCGAACCAGGCCGGTCATCAGGTTCATCAGCGTTGTTTTTCCTGATCCGTTGGGGCCAACAAGGCTTGTGACGCCGGGAGGCAGAGACAGGTTGACGCGATTCACACCCAGCACTTCGCCGTAAAACTTTGAGACATCTTCAAAGACGATTTTGTTGGCTTCGCTCATGCGCGTTCCACCTCACGCGCTTTCAGGCGGCTATTCAAGAGCCATAAGCAAAAGACGCACACAGTGAGCAACGATGCCCATGCCGACCATACAGGAACGATTTCGCCACGAAATTGAACCGTCCATAAGGGTATTCGGAACAGGCTTCCCCAGACGACAAAGATCATATGCGGCAGATTCAGCAGCCAGCCCCATTTAGTGCGCAGCACGGCGTTCACGGCAAAACCGAAACCGGCCATAAAGAAAAGAACTCCAAAGAAGAGCGCGGTAGCCGCAATGCGCCACTTCACCCAGACGGTGAGCGCCATTGATAGCAGAGAAATGAACGCAATCCAGAGAAGGCTGGATAAGATGATTGCGCCTGCGATCCACAAATTTTCCCAGCCCCATCCCTGTCCCTGCATTTCTGCCTGAACGCCGAACAGTACTACCGCCGGAATCCAGGTGGTGAATGAGAGCAAGGTCGCAAGCACAGAAATCTTACCCGCGAGATATTCCGTCCGAGAGAGTGGTCGGCTCAGATAGAGCTGAATGCTGTGATTGGCAAAGTCCTTGCTGATCATCCCCGGCCCCGCCCAGGCTGTGAGTAGGAATCCGAGCCATGCTTCCATACTCAGGAAGCGGAAGAAAAATTGGTTGTTAATCAGGGGCTCCCGCCCGAAGCGGATATTCAGCAAAGTTTGCGCTGACGAGCTATGCACAAAATAGATGAACAGCAGACCACCAAGAAATGGCAGGAAGCAGAACACCGTGTAGGCGGTGAAGACACGCGAATCAAACAGCCGCTCCAGGCCATAGCGCGTGAGCACTGTGAAGCGCGACCAGCCGGGCGTCTGCGGCCCTGAATAAGCCTTGTAACTCCTTTTATAGACGGCCATTGCTCATCACCTTTGTCTCTGCGCTTGCGCCGTTTCCGTTCATCATTGCTTTGAGGAAAATGTCTTCCAGTGAGTCCCTGCGATAGTTCATACGCCGGATCTGCACAGATTGTTCCGAAGCCAGCCGGTAAAGCTGCCGCACCTCGATGTTGTCCGGCAGAACAATCTTCAGCCGGCCTGCCCCGAAGCTTGCGCACTCGCATCCCAGGCCGCGGACTGATTCCAGAAAGCCGTTTTCATTGCTGACTTCCAGCTCCAGGAACTTGAGATTGGCTTTGCGTTCTTCTTCCAGATTGCAAAGTGCAGCGATCTTTCCTTCTTTCAGGATGATCACTTCATCACAGCACTCCTCAATGTCGTGCAGCAGGTGAGAAGAAATCAGGACGCGAACCTCGCCGGTATCGCGGATGTCGCGTACTAACTGCAGCATGCGCTGGCGAGCCTCAGGATCGAGTCCATTCGTCGGTTCATCGAGCAAGAGCAGGCGTGGGCCGTGAGCAACTGCCTGGGCCAGCTTGGCTAGTTGTTTCATCCCCAGCGAGTATGTTCCCACTTTGCGATAGCGCGCTTCGCCCAGGCCCACGTAGAAAAATGCTTCATGCGCGCGCTCCATCGCTTCGCCTTTGGGCAGCCCGGAAAGCTCAGCCATGTAACGCACAAAGCGTACCCCGGACATATCGGCAATGAAGGCGTCGCTTTCCGGCATGTAGCCGATTTGCGATCGCAGCTCACGCAGGTTTTCCTGAATATCCTTGCCGAAGATTCGCACTCTTCCGGCCAGGGGACGATAGAATCCGAGCAAAGTATTAATCAAAGTAGATTTGCCCGAGCCATTCGGCCCGAGCAAACCAATACATCTTCCGGAAAGGGACCCATTCAGCCGGTCAAGAATGATGCGTGGTCCCAGCTTGATCTGCAGATTGTCGAGTTCAATTACCGGCCCATTCACTCTGGTCTCCTTTAACGCATCCCTGGTGGTTGAGTCATTTTCATAAGCGTGGACAGGGTCAGCGTATTCAAGTCCAGCCCGAAAAGCCGGCTGTTGCTGGCCACGCGAATTGCGTTGGGTTCACCATAAGCGCACACCACGCTGGGCTTGCTTTCCGCCGCAATCTGCTGCAATGACTGCAACTGTGATGGTGTGAGCTGCGACATCACCGGCCCGACTACCGGGGCCAGATTCTGGTAGAGCAGCGCAGAGACGTCAGTATGCTGGTCTTGTGGCAGCAGGCTGCGGAAATCGCTTGAACGTGCAAGAGAGTTTCCGCTCTGATGAATCGTGAGCGCATTCATCACCAGTGCGCGGCTCGCGCCCATGACCAGATAGCCGTCAGTAAACGTGTAGTTGATTTCCACCGGTTTATTGCCCCCGGTTGCGTGCAGCATGTAATAGGTAAGACCGTTTACGGTCTCCTGGTCGAGCGCGATCCTGTGCTGCGCGTCTTTGGAGTGATCATTGGCATCATTCACCAGTTGCTGAATGGTCGCCTGCAGCCGTCCCGGGTTGTAGACTTCGACGATCATCTTCCAGGAAGGCGTGGGAAGAATCGGTCCATCGAGAGCAAAGGTGACTTCACCGCCCAATGTGTCTGCCAGGTCCTGGTGGAATTGAATCTTCAGCTCTGATTCTCCCTTGGCCAGATTCGCCTGTCCGGATGCGCCGGCAATGCTCAAGATGTCATCCAGCATCTGCGCTGGGCTCTTGGCGATAAACGCTGCCGCGGCTCCTGCATCTTTGGAAACAAAGTCGAGTCCTCCGATCGGCGCTGGAGCACCCAGCCACGACGCAAGACCATGCCGTGGACCATTGAAACTCAGTTCAGCGCGATTCAATGGCTCTCCAGAGGTCTCTTTGCGTTCCGCGATCAGGTATTGAACATCCGCCAGGCCCGTTTTCTCAAAATTCTCTCTTCTCTTGGCGTTGGGATAGTGCGCCTCACGATGGTAGGCAGTGATCGCCGCCAGATTGGCGCCGAACAGCAATCCAATGCCGTTCTGGTACTCGGCGGTAAGGCGCTGCCCGAAGGGGGTAGACGCCAAACCAGCTCCGCCCTGATTCAATGCCGTGTTGAACGCGCGCAAGGCAGAAAGATCAGGCGATGCCGCGACGAAATCAGGCCGCACCAGCATGTACAGCCCGCCTCGTTTCTGAGCAGCCGCAGAGGCCAGCCCGGCTTCATCAAGCACTTGAATATCGCCGTGATGCTCTTCACCCGAACGCTTGGCGAGTTCCTGTTCAATGAACTGCTTCAATCCCGGCTTCTGCACCGGCGCTGCTGCCAACGGAGTGCATTGGTTCCTATCGATTGCCACGGAAAAGACGATCTCATCGCCTACGAATTGGCTGAGCGAGTGAAGCTCATCCACAATCTGATTAAAGTCAGGACCATTCCTCTTCGACTGCGCCTGCTGCCACCATTGATTCAGCACAGCGCTGGTTTGCAGCTCTTGCTGGAATAGTTGGTTGGCCTGCTGCACCGCATCACCCAGATTGGGAATACTTGCAAACAAAACTGTATTTCTGGGCAGGTTGGGGAGGATCTTGCTTTCATATCGCAGTCCCGGCATCTGCACCTCTTGCAGCTTGTTACTCAAATGAGCGAACTCAGCCAGCAGCGCCAGATGCTTGTCCAGATCATGGCTCCAGGCAATCTCCTGCTTAACCGGCACGGGCCGCGCCGCATCGGTCGCCATTTGCTCTCCCGGATGGAGGACGGCATTGTGGAACAGTCCGTCAGACCCGGTT
>DASUBD010000070.1:0-3997 GCA_035763445.1 Candidatus Angelobacter sp. | reverse complement strand
CCTGGTCAAAGGCGACGTCGTCAATGATCTGCTGCCAATCTCAGAAGAGCCCAATGTACGCATCATGGAAACCAAGGCGCTGCTGTGCGACATCAGGCCGGGCCGGCGTCCAAGAGGCAAGAAGGCGCTTGAAGAACTCAGCGCAAAACGGGAGCAGGCGGCATGAACCATACAGAAGCACAACCGACCAATGGGCATCGCACCACCGCATTCTTCACTGATTCCACGCTGTGCATCGGCTGCAAGGCCTGTGAAGTCGCATGCAAAGAGTGGAACCAGGTTTCCGCGGATGGTTACGAATGGAGCAGCTTTTCTTATGACAACACCACGGCTGTGGGTCACTCCACGTGGCGCCATGTGAAGTTTGTCGAGAATCCAACTATTCCGGGCGAGGGCGGCAATGCACCCGGCCAACTGCCTGCCTGGGGGTTCTCCTCAGATGTGTGCAAGCACTGTGAAGAAGCCGGCTGTCTGGAAGCCTGCCCAACGGGCGCAATCGTGCGGATGGATACGGGCGCAGTTTTCGTGCAGCCAGACGTCTGTAACGGATGTGCTTACTGCGTAGTGAATTGTCCTTTTGGCGTGGTGGAAAAAAATGAAGAAGACGGCCGCGCCTTCAAATGCACGTTCTGCTCTGACCGCCAGAACGCAGGACTGAAACCGGCTTGCGCTCAAGCATGTCCGACTGAGTCGATTCAGTTTGGAGAGATCAACGAGCTTCGTCAGCACGCGGAAGATCGCCTGACAGAACTGCGAAACAAGGGTGTGGACGACGCTGTTATCTACAATCCTGTGGATACCAGCGTAAAAGGCATCCACGCCTTTTTCCTGCTTCGGGGAGACCCCCGCGCATACAATCTTCCGCCACAGCCGGAGGTTCCCACCATCTATCAGAAGAAAGCATGGACCTCCGCTGCGGTTGCAGCCGGAGCCATGTTGGGCGCCACGTTGCTGGCGTTCCTGGGAGATAATCGCCGATGAGCCGTGTTCCTCTTCCTGAAATGCCAGATCGAGTTCCTGACCAGCGCAGCGAAGCGCGTCTGGCCGAAATCCGCCGAGAAGCTGCCGAGAGAGGCACCGTCAGCGGCAAAGGCACGTTGCCGGTTGGGGCTCCGTTTCCCAAAGCGAGTTCTGAGACCGGCTACTATGGCGTGCCCTTGCTCAAAGAGCCGCAGTGGACCAAGGAAGTTCCGCTGTATTTCTTTGTGGGCGGAGCGGCCGGAGCTGCGGCCGTAGTGGCCAGTGCAGCCAACCTGCTTACGAACGATCGCGATCTGGTCCGCGATGCGCGGTGGGTTGCGGCCGTAGGTGGAGTGATTTCGCCTGCGCTGCTCATTTCTGACTTGGGCGTGCCTTCTCGCTTCCTGAACATGCTGCGCGTGTTTAAACTGCAAAGCCCCATGAATCTGGGCGCGTGGACTTTGGCCGCGTTCTCCACTTTCTCCGGAGCGTCCGCGTTTGCCAACCTTCTGCGGCAGAAATTTGGCGACGCGTTGCCAATCCGGCTGGTAGAGAACTCGTCAGGGGCGCTTGCGTCCGTCACCGGCATGGTCCTATCTACTTACACCGGTGTTCTGATTGGAGCAACGGCAATTCCGGTGTGGAATGATCACGCGGTCAGCCTGCCGCACCACTTTGCCGCGTCAGGAGTGAACTCCGCGGTCTCAATTCTCGAACTGCTGGGTCACGATGACAGCCGCGGCCTGAATCTGCTGGGGATGGCTGCTTCGGCTTTTGAGGTGTATGAAGGCATTGAGATTGAAATCACGCGCGACCGCGTGAATGAGCCCTTAAAAAAAGGCTTGAGCGGCACGATTGTGCGTACGGGAGGAATTCTTTCCGGGCCCATTCCTCTTGCTTTGCGCGTGGTTTCGCTGATCACCGGCAATATAAAACTAAGACGAGCGGCCTGCTGGGCAAGCCTGGTAGGTTCATTACTTACACGCTTCGGCTGGATTCAGGCGGGCCATGCATCGGCCAAAGATCACCGCATCCCGCTGCAACTTCCGGAGAAAGTGAAGGAGATTCGCAAGTCGAGCAAGGAACTGGCTGCCTGAGCGCGGCGAGTAACCGCGAGTGCTATCGCCGCAAAGTCCTGGTGCGATTAGTCGGGAAGATAACCTTTCTCCAGCGGGAGCTTGCCGTCAATTTTCAGCACTTTGATCCTGCTGTCAATTGCTCGTACGTCCACCATTCCAAGCGATCCCGGCCTTGCTGACACCGTATCGAGCACCTGATCATCAGAATCCACAATTACAAACAGGCTCTTGTGTTCCGCCAGAAACGCCTTGCCCTTATTACTACTTAAACGGATAAAGTGTTGAAGCATTTCCATGGAATCCGGGGAGTTTGCGTTGAGCACGATGACAATGTCGCGGCCGTTAGGCCACTTCTTCATGTCTGATTTGAAGATTTTGCCCAGCTCAACCGAGCTCAGATTTTGAAGCGAGTTCTCTTTCTGCGTGATCACTGCAACATGATGTGCAAATGCAGATGCATAACATGACACCAGAACGGCAACCAGCACTAAAAGTCTACGGTATCTCATGGTTTGCTCCAGCCACGCGCTGCATGGTGCGTAAAAGCCATAATTGTTTCCGCAAGATCTGGAACGAAACAAACAAAAATGAGCCCACCAAGTACTGATGAGCTCGTAAAAAAGTTTCGCTGCGCTCCAAAAATCTGGAGCGATCATAGGAAAAGTTCAGACGCGCGAAAAGAGTACGGAGGTAATACCGACGAGACAAGTTGATTGTCACCGCGCGGAACATGGATGCATAAGGACCGAAAAATCCACTAACAAGGCAACCGCAGCTGTGCCCGCAGACCGCCCATGGGCGAGTCTTCCAGTGCGATTGTTCCCTGGTAAAGCTCGGCAAGGTCGCGAACGATTGCCAGTCCAAGCCCGGACCCGGGAGCTGCTTCATCTGCTCGCACTCCACGCTGCAGAACCCGCTCGCGCATGGAGGGTGCCAGTCCCGGTCCATCATCGTCCACGGTAAGAACCACCACGCTACCCTCTTGGACAGATTGTATTTTCACGCGCGACTTCGCCCACTTACACGCATTATCCAGAAGGTTGCCCAATATCTCTTCCAGGTCTTCACGCTGGCCGCGAATGGAATGTTCAGGCGGAACATCCACGTCAATCGCGAGCCCACGACCGGCGTAGATTCTCAACAAGGTTCGCGTCAGGCCTTCAACAGCAGGCAGCACAGGACAGCGAGCGCCGGGCACGTTGCCGGGAGTAGCTGCACGTGCCTGTGCCAGGTGATAGTCAATCTGCCTGCGCATACGTTCCACTTGCACGCTGATGGTCGACGCGATTTCCTGTTGGCCTGCCGCGTGAGCCTGATCAGCCTCTTGTGCGAGCACTGCCAGAGGTGTTTTTAATCCGTGGGCAAGGTCGCCGGCTCTCGCCAGCGCCCGCTGCACAATGCGTTCGCGGTGCTCCAGCAAAGCATTCAGATCGTTCACCAGCGGTTGCACTTCTGTTGGGTATGCTCCTTCAACTCTGTTGGCAGAGCCTTTGCGCAGGGCCAGAAGCTGCCGCCGCAGGCGGCCAAAGGGCAGCAAACCAGCGCGGAACTGCCAAATTCCAACCAGGATAAAGACAAGGGCGGAGCCGAAGAATGATGCCAGATACCGGCGAGGTATCAGGCGGGTCTGGTGGTGCACCACAAGGAACAAATAATGAAGCAGCGGAATGAGCCCGAGTGTCCAGAAAACCGTCCCCAGAAGGATCCGCGAGCGGAAAGAACGAAGCCAGTTCATGCGAATCCCTTCATGCGGTGTCCTTCATCCGATAACCCAGGCCACGCACCGTTTCAATGAAAGAAGCTCCAAGCTTCCGCCGTAAACGAGCAATAAAGACTTCAACCGTATTCGAATCGCGATCAAAGCTCTGGGAGTAAATGTGTTCGGTAAGCTCGCCCTGGGAAACAACCCTCTGTGCATGGTGCATGAGGTAGGAAAGCACACGAAACTCATGGCTTGT
>DASUBD010000069.1:0-2886 GCA_035763445.1 Candidatus Angelobacter sp. | reverse complement strand
GCGATCAATTCCTGGAACCGGCTGGCCATTGCCGCAAGGAGCGTACCGGGAAGATACCAGCCTGCCAGGAAACATGAAATCCCAAAGAGCGCTTGACGAGACTGAAGCGTAACCACAATCAGAATCCTGGGCCGGCACGCGAATGCAAATTATTGGAGAGTTCCAGCAGATTCGCCACTGCCGTCCCGGGCGCGAAAACGCAGAATGACAGGAGGCGTGAAGAAAGCACCTTTTTTAAGCTCGCCTGTGTCGTCGTCAACGTTGGTCCATCCCACGTTGGCTGAAACAAAGAACCAGCCGTTTACCACGACGGCGTGCGTGGGATCCCCCATACGTCCACTACCTTGTTCGATCACGGATGCAGAAGTGATCTTTGTCTGCGGCTCGTCCATTTGCAGGCGCAGGATGCGAATCGGCTGTGTGCCATTCTGAATTGCAATGAGTGAATCACCATCACGGTAGAGCCCATCGATCCCGACATCCGCAATGCTTTCAGGATGAGGCAGATAATTGACTCGGCCCATCTCACCCGGGCGGGGCAAATCAATCACGGCGATGCCCATGGTGTAATCTGTGACAAACAGCCGGCGGCCATCGGGGGCGAGCACCGGCGTTTGCGGCGAGACAAGTCCCTCGGCAATTTTTTCGAGCGTTGCCGTTTGCAAAACTCCGCGTAAGCGGTAAACGCCACCACCAATGCTGTCCGTAACGTACACGGTCCCATCTATGGTGACGCACATATCGCCCAGCACCGCAGGACCGTGAGTGGTGGGCGAGAAGCTACGCAGGAGTTTCCCGCTGTTCAGGTCGATTTCCATCAGCATGGCTTTGCCTTCTTCTTCCTTTGGGAAGCCACTGAATCCGGGCATGGCCGATGCTGTCGCCCAGAGAACTTTTCGTGTCGAATCGAATGAGACTGCCAAAATAGGCCACCGCTTGGCTTCTGCGCCAAGTTGCAACTCCTCCATCGAGCAGCTGGTTGCACCGGTTTTCGGCATAGTGACGCGATAAAGCGTGTGATGGCGGACACTGGAGACGATGAAGCTGCCGGATGAGTTCAGGTAAGTGATGTCCTCAGGCATCGTATCGGCTTGCGGAAGAGAGCAGACGAGTTCAGTGTTCATAACAGGTTTGCTGCTCTCTTTCATTTCCGCTGCAAGCTTCTGTCCCGCAGTCTCGTTCAGCAGTACTTTGAGATCATTGTCTTTTTCAAGGTCATAACTCAAACCCGTAGCTGCGAACTTCTGCAGCCACTCCAATGCCTGCGCTTTATGTTCAAGATGCATTTCTATGGAAGCGGATATGAGCATGTAGCGAGGCGTTGCCGCCGGCAGTTCGCGCCCGATTTTTTCCAGCACCTCACGCGCACCCTGCCAATCTTTCTGTTTGGCCCGCTCGCGCAGTTCCTTCGTCAGCTCCTGATAATGTGCGCGGTCGATTGCTGCTGCCGGAGGGTGTAAGAACAATCCCAGCAGTAGTAGCGCTAAAGCCTTAAAACAGGTGGCGCGATGTCGATGCTTCATCAATGTGTTGGACATTGGACAGCAGCAATTGTGAGCAGATTCAGCTTTTCACGAGGCAGCTATTCGCCGCCGCGGAGATAAATTTGAGCTGCTCTGGCTGGGAGCGACATAATGGATCCATGCCGGAACCCATGAAATCACAAATCCTGATGAGCGGCCTCGTCTTCGTAGAATCCGCGCGCTGGCATCAAGGACGATTCTGGTTTTCTGATTGGGGCACACAGCAGATCTTTGCGTTGGATGCGAACGGCCAAGATAACGTAGCAATCCGTATCTCGAATCGTAGCGCTGTACAGCGAGAGGTCGCGCGCGGGCCGCTTTGCTTTGATTTTTTGCCGGATGGGCGGCTGCTGATTGTAGCCGGACGCGAGGGTCGGCTTCTGGTTCAAGAGAACAATGGTGAGCTTTCCACCTATGTCGACCTTGCGCCTATTTCTCGATTTCCCTGGAACGATATTGTCGTGGATTCCCGCGGCAACACTTACGTAGGCAATACCGGTTTTGATTTTCCCGGTGGCGAGTTTGCGCCTGGAACCATTGCTTTGGCAGGCGCAGACAGTTCGGTTCGCATGGTAGCTGAAGGTCTGGCGTTTCCCAACGGGATGGCGATTACATCTGACAACTCCACCCTGATCGTGGCCGAATCTTACGGACAAAAGCTCACGGCATTTAATATCGCGGAAGACGGCAGCCTGACCGGCCGTCGCATATGGGCGGCCTGTGAAGGCTATCCGGACGGCATCTGTCTTGATCAGGAAAATGCGATTTGGTATGCCGACGTCCCGAATAAACGCTGCGTTCGTGTGCGCGAAGGCGGCGAAGTGCTTAATACCGTCAATCTTGATCGGGGCTGCTTCTCATGCGCGCTGGGAGGACTGGATGGCAAGACACTCCTGGTACTCGCGGCTGACTGGCGTGGAGCAAAAAAGATGTTTGACGGGCCGCGAACGGGCCAGGTGCTGGCCTTCAGAATTTCATAATAAACGACTTCGGCGTAAAAAAAATGCGCGACATCCAAGCGCCAATAGCCGGAATGTCGCGCAATCTTTACAGGCCCTGGCCTGCTGCGGTCAGTTCGCCCAGGAGCTTTTGATCAATCTGCTTGAGGGAGTCAGGCAACTGAGCATAGTCCAGCTGGGTTGAGACCTGCTGACCATTGCTGATCACGTAGCTGATGAAATCCTTCAGGGCAGCGCGTTTTGTGCGGTCAGTTCCATCCTGCGGAATGAGCAGGTACGTCATGCCGCTGATTGGATACGCTTCCTGTGCGGCCCGCGCCGGATCGACAATGGATGAACGCAAATCTTTGTTGAGTACATCTTTGAACGCGTCAATAGCGGCTGTGGTCGCCTGCGCACTGGGA
>DASUBD010000068.1:0-7779 GCA_035763445.1 Candidatus Angelobacter sp. | reverse complement strand
TCAATCACCACCACGCGGTAGTACGGTTGTTTGCGCGCACCAATGCGCGCCAGTCGTATCATTAGCACTGTAAACTTAAATCCTTTCCCTTGTTGGAAGCCCGGTATACCGGACAAACCGTTATTATCGCGTAAGTTGCGGACAGACGCAAGCTCCCTTGCCGGAACATGGGGCACTTCGAACCCTGTGGAAACCGCCAACCTCGCGCTTTCCCGAATTTAGCTTGCCGGGTGGTTGGCCTGCCTTCCGGTTGGCGTGGCAACCACCAGGGGCAAACGATACAACGCCTCGAAGAATCAATAGCATGATGGGCCCGGGGCACGTCCGCTACACGGGTGGACGATCAGTATTGGTACCTTCATTCCACGAGCAGGAGACGGCATGCAGGACTTGGCAAAGATGAAGGTTGTTTTCATCGCGGGTTTTGGACCCATTGTTCCTGACACGGGAGAAAGTCGCAGGCTCTACCGCGATGTCCTCGGCATTCGCTTCAAGGAGGAAGCCGACGGCTACCTTCACACTGAGGCTGTTCCGGGCGCAAAGACTTTTGCCCTGTGGCCGATTTCCCAGGCAGCCCAGTCTTGCTTTGGCAAAGATTCCTGGCCCCCGGACATTCCTGCGCCTCAAGCCTGGCTTGAGTTCGATGTTGAGAATGTTGAACAAGCAACCGCGGTTCTCGAATCAGCCGGATATCGCATGCTGGTGAAGAACAGGAAAGAACCGTGGGGACAAATCGTGAGCCGTCTCATCTCGCCGGAAGGACTCCTTGTGGGCATTACCTTTACTCCACTGCTGCGGGAACAGAAGTAAGCGCAGCATCTGGAAAGTTCAGACCAAGCACAGTCGACTACCGAGTTACCGACAAGAGTTCCCGACAATCGAGCAGCCCCTCGCGTGCACTCGTTCCCCAGGTCAGCCGCGTCGCGCCGCCTCAATGGCAGCGACATCAATCTTCTTCATCGACATCATCGCCGCAAAGGCGCGTTTTGCCTCATCGCCACCAGCCCCAAGCGCACTGGTCAGAGCGCGTGGAGTGATCTGCCAGGAGAGGCCCCAGCGGTCCTTGCACCAACCGCACGCGCTTTCCTGGCCGCCGTTGCCGACGATGGCATTCCAGTAGCGGTCCGTCTCCGCCTGATCATCCGTTGCAATCTGGAAGGAGAACGCCTCACTGTGCCTGAACGCCGGGCCACCGTTGAGACCGAGGCAGGGAATGCCGATAACGGTGAACTCCACGGTCAAGACATCGCCGGCCTTGCCGCTCGGGTAATCGGCAGGCGCCTTGTGGACGGCCGTGACTTGACTGTTGGGAAATGTGGCGGCGTAGAATTGCGCCGCGTCCAGCGCTTCTTTATCAAACCAGAGGCAGATCGTGTTTTTCGCTTTCATCCAAATGAGTCTCATTGTGCTCTTCCACGCTTGTCAAGTGTGTCTAAGGTGGATGGGTCTGGTTTTCTGAATCATTACTAACTTCTTATCGCGCCTCCCAACCCCATCGCGCGCAACGGCAGCGCGCGCCGGGGCCCCCGGTTCCGGCGCTGTGCAACGTAGCTCATCAATGCCTCGCCACCCCAGGAATCCACCTGCACCATGCTGAAGCAAAGGCCGGCTTCTCCTGATCCGAGAGACTTTTCTTTGTGGCCGTCCGGCTAGTCCATTAGATTGAAATGATGCGCCTCTTTGGCGTTGACGGTTGCAAAGCCGGATGGATGGTGGCCGTGGGAAGATGGCGGCGGGTGGCGCACCCTTTCCGATTTTCTATCCTTAACCATGCACCAGGGTGGCCCACGCTTCCGCCCGCTTTTTGGCGGAAGCGTGGGGAATAAAAGCTTTCGATTGCACTCTGTCGTAACCTGAGATCAAGTGCTGGTGCGAATGCTCAGAACTCTACAGCCGACAGGACGGCGGAGAAAAACGGTTGAAGCCTGGCTTCCAGTTCCCGATGGCCTGGCCTTTCGCGACATGGCCGTGGATCTCCGCCGGCCATCAATTGCTGAAGTCATACTGCTTGAGCCAATCCTGATACCAGAGGCGCGTCTGATCGTCGTTCGGCGACTGCTCGGAAATGAACTTGAGCTGAGCCAGCATTTTGTCGGCACGGGAGTCGTTCAGGTACAGGTCCATCAACCGCCAGCGATACTTGAGCTCATTCGGAGCGAGCCTTTCCGCTGTTTCATACGCTGAAATTGCTTTCGTGATCCAGTTCATCTCGAACAGGTAGAGATCGCCCAGAGCAGCATAATTCTCCGGATCGTCCGGCGCTGCGTGGATACGGTCTTCCACCGTTTTCAGTTCCTGTGCGAGCCCGAATGGATACTTCCGCCGCCTGGGCGTAGGCACGTGATGGCCGTAGATGGCGTAGTCCATGTGCGGCAAATGCATGGCTTTCAACTGCGGAAAAAATGGATTGTCGTCATACTTCACCAGAAAATTCACATCATCTTCAAAACGATGGAAGTAAGTCCAGATCCTGGGTTCATCCACATACCAGAGACCGTCTGTGCCCAGCCGCAATACAAGCGGCAGATTTGAATGTCCGGGTTGCGGCACGACGAGCGCGAGATCGTCAGCGTACAGAAACGTGTTCGGCTCCGCAGCCTCAAAGAACCTGAAGATCCTCTGCTGCTGCGCCTGGCCGCGCGGTACAACGGCCCGGAAAATGCGGCTCCCTTCCGTGAGCAGGGGGAGCCGCGGGTCTCCAATTCCCATTTCGAGTGACAGCAGGTATCGCCGCGCCGTGACGCTCGCGTCCATGGAAGGCTCGAATTGATTCAGTTGAGCCGGCTGTAGATGCTCGATGGCATGCGTGTAATCCTCGAGCGTTCGACTATATCCGTGGGTTAGCGCCCCGGCGCCTCCTGATAGAAATTCGGCGCTGAGCCAGGCCGGCTTCGTCATCGGGTCCGCCTCCGCTTTTGTTCCCATTCCGCGGAGATTCGAAGTGATGATCAGTTCGGAAATAAAATCCTGCGGAACCTCTGACAACATGTATGTTTTAGCCGCATCCTCCATTTCCCCGCAATAGGTATCGGTGATCTCCGGTTCCAATGCGTAGGACACTTCAATCTTCAAGATATTTTCTTTCGCGCTGTAAAGATAAAGAACTCCCCGACCATTGCGGCGCTCACCAATGCGGTACTTTGACAGAAGCTCCGCGGCGGTATCCTCAATCGTCTTGCCGGGCGGAAGCGCCGGCAGCAGCACCAAAGCATTTTCGATTCCTGATTTCTTCTCAGCAAGCTTGAGGCTCATCCGGAAAGCGAGATCGAACTCATGATTCGCAGTCTGATTGATGAGGACATAGCGGTCTCGCTTTGGCAGGAGCAGGGGCGGCGAGAGGAAAATCGCGCCGATCACTACCACGGCGAGAAACAAGATGATCAATATCCATTTGAGCATTTGACTTAATGGCGTAATAAAAGTTGACTCATCACGCCTTTCTTGCTGCTAGAAATCGCCGAAAGCGCTGGCCTTATTGCTTTCGTTGGAGTAGTTCACTAAAAAGGGCTCAGTTGAGTTCGGGTTCAGTCCGTAGATCGAGCGGTCCCTTCCATGGTTCTTCAGAACCAGGACGGGTGTTTCATGCCCGCCAAACAACCGAAAAATGCCGGCTGCTTGTTGCTGGGTATCATTGAGTACTACGAACGGATATTCGCTCTCCGCTGGCGAGTAAAGTCCCAGTTCCAGACGGTTTCTTCCCTGGCCATCGAAAAAGAAAATTCCCGGCCCTCCGTTGGGCGACATCGCGAGTTCCGCGCGTACCTTGCCGTCGTCGTCAACAAGCGCAATGCGGTTGGAGATGATTCCCTGTTGTGACACCCTGCTTTGTGCCTGCTGGGCCCTCGCTTGCGGCCGCTCAATATGGGAAAGAAGGCACGCGCCGAAAAGCCCGCCCAGAAACCCCGACAATAACCCTACTAAAAAGGAGTTGCGCATGAATGAAATCTCCCGTCTATCAGGAAGCGATCTGGAAGTGTAGCTCAAAGAAGATGAAAAGACTCACCTCTCCACATGCGACATTGTGGCACTCTGCAGCGGTAACACAAATATTTTTGTGAAATCCCGATCCATCAGAAGTACCCCAACCAAAGAGCACAATCGGGAGGCCTTCCCGAGAAGAAAGGGCGGGTGGCGCACCCTTTCCGATTTTCTATCCTTAACCTTGCACCAGGGTGGCCCACGCTTCCGCCTGCCGTTGGCGGAGCCAGCCCGAGTGGGCAGCTTTGTGCCGCCCCGTCCGGGGCTCTGCTTCTTCTTTAATGCATTCCCAGACCTCACGGTCTTTGCTTTCCAGACCTCACGGTCTGGGCTACCGATATGCCGGGCCTACGGCCCTGGTCGGGAATCGCCGTGATCGCGCCAACCAAGCAATTAGCAATTTGCAATTAGCAGTTAGCCAAAAAGAATTGCCGGCATCGCGCGTGATCGGGAAACAAAATCTTACCGCTGATGACACTGATTACTGGGAGAAAGTCCTGGTTGAAATTCCCTGCATCAGCATGGCGGAGGAAAAATTCCCGGGACCCGTTCGACTCCCCTCGCTCGTTCCTCGCTCGTGGCCGCTCAGGGTGACAGAGGCGAGGGTTTTCGCGGCGCCAGCGGGGCGTTCTTTCCCCGTCCGCCATTCACAGCCAGCGGCGGGGCCACACGGGCATGGACGCCGACAGGTTTAGCGCGGGCACAAAAAGACAAGAAACAAATACATAGATGGTTCGACTACGTAGTCACTCGCAAGCTCGCTCCTACTTCGCTCACCATGACACGATCACAGATTTTCAAGATCCTTAAGGACTCTCAATCACAGTCGAGGGCAGCTGTGCTATTGGCGAAGCGTTGCAGGTGATCCAAACTCGCGTGCTACATTCGAGACATGCCTGACCTCAAAGAAGTCCGAAGAAAAGCTGAAAAAGGCAGCCCAGTGAATCAGGGCTACCTTGGGTGGGCATACCTGTACGGGCACGAGACGGAAGTTGACTACCGGGAGGCGCTGCGATGGCTCCAGGCGGCGGCTTACGAGGGCCGGGCTGCGCGTCCCTTTATTCATCTGGGACGGATGTACGAGGAAGGCCTGGGCGTTCCGCGAGACATCAAGGAGGCGATCCGGCATTACGAGGCTGTACAGGATGTTGAACCCAGGGCGGCGCTGGCGCTGGCCCGCATTTACGCCAAAGGAGATGGCGTCCGCGCCAAGCCAGCGAAAGCGTTGAAGCTGTATGCGCTTGTGGCCGAGTGCGAGAGCGTGAAGCACAATCCGGAGGTGGTGGCGTTTGCGGGCGCGGTGACACCAGAGGAAGTGGAAGAGGCGAAGGCGTATGTAAACATCAGCCATTAGCAATTGGCCATTAGCCGTTAGCTCGTGACGGCATTGAAGGAAGGCTACGCCATTTGAGTTCCTTCGACTCCCACCACGAGGCCAAACCGGGATTCCGGCGAGCCTCATTGCGCACTGCAGCGGGGGAGAAAATCTTTTGTGCCGCCCCTGCCTGGAGCTTTCCATCTTCTTTGAACTGCTACCCACCCTTCCGGCGCGTGCGCGTGCTATCGCGCGCGCAGGCGCCTCCAGAGGTGGGCTAGACTCTTGACGGAGATTTCCCAGATCGCCAGAATTGAATTGCAAAAAAAACAGGACGATGAACAATTATTTGCTTGCTTTCGACCGGTGGACATGTCCGCGTTAACAGCAGTGGGTCGCAAAAGACATGTACGTGACTGAACCCGGCAATTAGCAATTGGCCTTTAGCACTTAGCAAAAGCGCGCAATTTCATTGCTCTTATTCGTAATTGATTCGCCGCTGGAATCGTGCTACTCTGATTTGATTTTGGGCAAAGCTGCTGGCTGCTAGACGCAGCGGCTGGCTGAAATCTCTACGCCCCAGGGCGAGCGGAAACGATCTTTGACAACATGCAAATAGCAACTGGCAATTAGCAATTGGCCTGTGCTGGAGAGGTTAACCGAGTAGTAAATTCGGCGATTTTCCTGCCTCAATGCCGACGCCGAAAAGCGAAAATCAACCCCGGGCTTCCACCCCACAAAACCAACACCGGGTTTTGTGGGGACCCCGGGGTTGAATCCGCTAAGTCTATATTTTTCGGGGTTGACGGGGAGGGGGTGGGGTAGGGCTAAGGTTTACCAAGATGTAAAAAACGCCAAGATCGACGTCATCCAGCCCCGTCAAGCAGGCCGGACTGGTCCGCCAGCATCCCCGCCGGACGCAGCCCAAAAAACGTAGCCGCACAAGAAAAAAGCAACCCGCCTGAAAGCCTAAACCACAAAGGACACAAAGGCGCCACAAAGAAAAAACAAGTTAGCCGCAGATTTACGCTGATCCACGCAGATAAACATTTCCTTGTTCAGATCTGGCGTTCATCAGCGTTCATCTGTGGCAAATTGTTTTTGCTTTTCCGATGACGCGCGATGTCGGCGATTTCCTAAGCCGCTTTCCTGCGAGTTTTTTGAACCGAGTTCAGGAATGTCAACAGGTCACGGTTGACTTCCTCCTGATGTGTGGCTGTGAGGCCGTGCGGCCTTCCCGGGTAGTAGATTTCCTCCGCCCCTTTGATCAGCTTCGCTGATTTTTTCGCGGAATCCTTAACAGGCACCACCTGGTCGTCCTCGCCGTGCATCACCAGCGTGGGCACGTCGAACTTCTTCAGGTCCTCAGTGAAGTCGGTTTCGGAAAATGCCTTGATGCTTTCGTAGGCGTTCTTTAGTCCGGCTTGCATGCTCCATAGCCAGAATTGGTCCAGAATTCCCTGTGATACCTGGGCGCCGGGCCGGTTGGCGCCATAGAACATTACGGCAAAGTCTTTGTAGTATTGTGAACGGTCTTTGGCAAGACTGCTTCGCCCTGCGTCAAACACTTCAATCGGGATCCCTTCAGGATTGGAATCGGTTTTAACCAGGAGCGGCGGCACAGCCGCGATCAGAACGGCTGCGGCAACCCGCTTGGTGCCATGGCGTCCAATGTAGCGGGTGACTTCGCCTCCGCCGGTGGAGTGACCCACCAGCGTGACATCATTGAGACCGAGCGTCTCAATGATGGCCGCCAGATCGTCGGCGTATCCATTCATGTCGTTCCCTTGCGAAGCCTGGCTGGACCGGCCATGGCCGCGCCGGTCATGTGCCACTACGCGGAATCCATTCTGTGCCAGGAACAGCAGCTGGCCGTCCCACATATCCGAATTCAGAGGCCATCCGTGTGAAAACGTGACCACCGGGCCCTCGCCCCAGTCTTTGTAGTAGATCGTGGCGCCATCTTTCACGGTAATAGTGCTCATACAATTCCTCCTTGAATGTTTTGTGAAATAGAAACGCTTGCGGTTCTGATTTATTTCGTGGGTACCAGTACGGGAGCGCCTTTGTCTTTCACCAGAAACACCACAAACTTCGCCGGTTTGGTCTTGCTTGCATTTCGCCCGACGACGTGGACATCATCGGGGCCTTCGTAGAAAGTCTGGCCTGGCCTCAGGACCATTTCCTTTCCGCCCCTCACCTGCATCACAATCTCGCCTTCCAGCACATAAACAAACGCATGTGCGTTGTGGCGGTGGATGGGGTCGGAACTGCCCGGCGGATATTCCACCGTGATCATCACGCCTTCCTTGCCGGGAATGTTTGTGAGATCTTTCGACATGAGCGGTGTTACCTTGGCCTCGTTTGCCTCTTTTTTAGGCTCCTGGGCCACCAGCGTGCCGCACACGGCGAGAAATGCCAGCGCAAAAATCAATTTTGTGAACGTCATAAATTCACCTTTCGCTGATCGACGCCACTCAGTTCCT